>JBQGDS010000457.1:0-3653 GCA_052039185.1 Flavobacterium sp. | reverse complement strand
AAATCGCGAGGGCAGGAATAACACAGCAACTACAGGAAGCCACCATATAAATAAAACCGGGAAGCCTGTATATAACAACAATACTGTAGCTTATGAAAATGCTAAAACTCCGGTAATTAAACACCGTAAGAAAGTTAGCAGCATTCAGGAAAAAACATCACTACAGGATAAGAGTACAGGTGTGGCATATAGCCCAAAATCCGGTAAACATAAATCAAATAAAGGCAATAGCAAAAACAATACTATAACCAATACTGATAATCTAAGTAGTAATGTTACAAGCACAGTACAGCAGGTTGCCGTTATTAGAGAAAATAGTAAAGGCAATAAATACAACAGTAACAGTACGGCAGAAACATATAGTTCGGGAATTACAAAACATGATGCTGTTGTTGCCAATAACGAACAGGAAAACAACTCCGGAAAAACTGATGAAAATAGCGCTGCTACTGTTATTGACAAAAATGTTACACAAACAACCGGGAATATAAATCCTGAAACCGCAATTGCCGAGGCTGCCGTTGATTCTGTAAAGAAAGAAAATGAGCTTGAAAAACTGGCGCAGCAATTAAAAGAAGATAAAGACAAGGAAAAAGAATTAGCAATAAATGATGCCGATAAAACCCGCTGGAAAATTAAGCCACAGCTGGCACCTCTGTTCTACAGCTCAATGACAGACGGTTCTCCTATTGATGAGCAGTTTGCAGGCAACAGTAAAACATATGAAAACGACCTGAGCTATGGCCTTGGCGTTAATTATGCCCTGAACAACAGGTTTTCTCTCAGGACAGGGATAAACACTGTGAACCTTAGCTATACCACTAATAATATACAGTTTTATGCCAGTTTAGATCAAAGCACTCCTAATATAAGTGCTGCATCAGGTACGGCAGCCAACCTGGTAGTGGAAAACCAGTACGCACCGATTGGCGAACCAACAGCGAGCCTGCCTACAGACGATGTTCCTACACCTAAATATGAAGGATCTATGGTACAGCGAACAGGCTACATAGAAGTTCCGCTGGAAATGTCATATAAGCTTTTAGACAGGCGTTTCGGGATTGATATTATTGGCGGTGTAAGTACACTCTTCCTTAATAAAAACAATGTAAGTGTAATCTCTGCACAAGGATATAGGTCAGAACTTGGCGAGGCCGATAACCTTAACAATGTACACTTCAGCACCAATATAGGCGTGGGCTTTAAATACCGTTTCTGGAAATCGTTTGAAGCCAGTGTAGAGCCTATTGTAAAATACCAGGTAAACACATTCAGTAATAATCCCGGTAATTTCAGGCCATATTTTGTTGGCTTGTATTCAGGGATAAGTTTTAGTTTTTAAGCTCAGTTAGCTTATTTAGGTAGGGAAGCGCTCTTGAAAAAGGGCGCTTTTTATTTTTTATTGATCCGCAGTAATTCAAAATAAATAATATTGCGCACTTTGTCGCGCAGATCCTGTTTATCATCAAGCGTTAAGCCTTCGGTACTTATAAACTTATGCACCTTAGCCCTCATAAGCCCGGGTGAACCGCTGAAAAAATTAAATGAAAAACGCTTTTTATTATCGGCAAATGTCATAGGTACAACAGGTATCTGGTGTTCAATTGCCAGGCGGAAAGCACCGTCCTTAAATCCGTCAAGCAGTACTGTCTCGTCATCCGGCACACCGCCTTCCGGGAAAATACAAATACTAAGCCCCTGGTTAAGCCGTGCCTGGGCCCTCTTAAAAACCTCGAATCGGCTTTTAGAGCTGTTACGGTCTACAAGTATACAGGTACGTTTATAAAAGAATCCGAAAATGGGGATTTTTACCAGTTCCTTCTTGCCTACAAACACAAACGGATTTTTGGACACAACCAGCATGAGCATAATATCGGTCATAGAGGTGTGGTTGGCAACCAGCATGTAGCTTTTGCCTTTTTCCAATTCCTGTTCCCGCTCAATCCTGTAATAAAAGCCCATACCAAAAAGTATAATCTTTGCCCAAAGCCTCGCCAGAATAAAAAACTGCGGATAGGTTTTTTCAGAAAGTATAGAAAGTATCAGCAATGGCGAAAGTATAATAATAGGCACGCCCATAAGCACATAAAACCATATGCGCCATAGCAGCCATAATATATATCTCACAATTTTCATGATGCCAAATGTAAGAATTCAAACTGTATATTTTGCAAAAGCCTTACCTTTGCTGCAAAATTCAAGTATAAAGCATGGCAAAAGTTTTAACCGGTATACAAAGCACCGGAACACCGCACTTAGGAAACCTGCTGGGAGCTATTATCCCTGCAATTGAAATGGCTAACAAGCCTGAAAATGAATCGTTTCTTTTTATTGCCGACCTGCATTCTGCAACGCAGATAAAGGATGGCGAAACACTAAGGGACAATACCTACAGTGTAGCAGCTACCTGGCTGGCGTGCGGACTTGATATTAATAAAGTTATATTTTACCGCCAGAGCGATGTGCCGCAAACCGCTGAACTGTCATGGTACCTTAGCTGCTTTTTTCCGTACCAGCGCCTTACGCTGGCTCATTCGTTTAAAGATAAGGCCGACAGGCTTGAGGACGTGAACGCAGGCCTTTTTACTTACCCTATGCTTATGGCGGCTGACATATTATTGTATGATGCTGAGTTTGTTCCGGTAGGTAAAGACCAGTTGCAGCATATTGAAATTACCCGTGATGTAGCTTCACGTTTTAATTTCCAGATGGGGGAAACTTTCGTACTGCCTGAGGCAATAACGAGTGAAGACACGAAAATTGTACCAGGACTTGATGGCGAAAAGATGAGTAAGTCCCGTAACAACACTATCAATCTTTTTGTTGATGATAAAACACTGCGCAAGCAGGTAATGGCCATACAGACTGACAGTACTCCGCTTGAAGAGCCTAAAGACCCTGAAAACGATAATGTATTTGCTATATACAGGCTGCTAGCCACAGCAGAACAAACTGAACAGATGAGGCAAAACTACCTGGGTGGCAATTATGGCTATGGCCATGCCAAGCAGGCACTTTACGATTTGATAGTGGAAAAGTTCGGCACGGTACGCGAAAAATATGCTTACTATATGGAAAATAAGCACGAGATAGACGCTGCCCTGAAAGTAGGTGCAGAAAAGGCATCAGCCGTTGCTAACGGCGTATTAAAGCGTGTAAGAGAAAAAATGGGTTACTTGTAAATCCCATTGTATAGCATAAAGCCCCCGGTTACTTTTTACCCGGGGCTTTTAATTTTTTCAGGAGCGGGTCTTCCTGTGCTGCTTTAAGCGGAATTACCTTATCAACCATATCGTTGGGTACAGTCATGCTCAGTACATAGTGTTTAATTTTCCATTCTTTACCCTGTTTTTCCAGCACTCCCGATCCGCGGCAGCCTTTCATCCAGGTATCAAGTAATTCATCAAACCAAGCTATATTACCATCTTTACTGAAATATATGTTGCGCTTTACAGCCTTAAAATCCCAAGCTTTACCTTTCTCAAAATAAGGTTTTGAAAAAGCTATGAATGCTTTTTTATCCCAATTTTCGGTTGCATCAGTACCTATATAATGACCGTCTTCGGCTATCTTGCCAAAATAACCGTTATAGTCTGCCTTTGCAGCAGCAGCATGCCAGTTGTCTAAAAGGCCGTTAACTGCTTTTTTTTCGT
>JBQGDS010000456.1:0-3010 GCA_052039185.1 Flavobacterium sp. | reverse complement strand
CAATTACTGCTTTCTGAATAAGGGAATCGTTCTCTAATGCCTTAAGGGTTTGTACTTCGCCTTTACTTCCTTTTAGCTTCCATCCGGTTTTTGAACCTGTACCGGAAGTAGCATCAGAAAATGTATAAACTGCTGTAGTATCATTACCGGTTAGCACACCTACGTTTTCCCAGTTCCTGTAATCGTTAAGATAATTATATAATGTGGCACGCGGTACGCCTATAACACGCTCTTTCTTTATGTCATATTTGCCATCTTGTGTGGCAATAAATACCACAAGGCCAATAGCTATAAGCAACAGGAGCAGAAAAATATATTTTACTATTTTCATGCAGGTTAAGTAATTGTTTAGATTTAGGAGGTTGCTGTAAAATTATAAATAAATACTGTAAGAAACTAATACCGTAGCACGTTGCAATTAATATGTATAAAAAAAACTCCTTTACGGAGCTTTATTGTGTATCACATTCTATAAAATCTTCAGGAAAAGGCCCTTTACTTACCTTGTCTACAAGTATGTAAACATCAGCTTCCTTGGCATAAATGTCTATTTCCTCACTTAACTGCATTGCATTCAGTACTTTTCGTTTAGTCGTAATATTATACTGCTGAAGCTTGTCTGTCACATGGTAATTAAACGATATTGTTTCGTTATAATCACTTTTAAACTGCACTTTCCAGTGATGTTGTTCGCCATGTTTTGGTTCTTCCTTAAGGCGGAATGAAATATTGCTGTAACAGCTGGTTTGCTGCCAGTCATCCCATTCTCCCACCTGGCTGAAAGCAACAGCACTTACTGCAAATAAAAATAAAGTATATAACCTTTTCATAAGCGTAATAGTTTATGGTGTTGTAGCAGAAGGCTGTTTTATTACAGGATTGGCAACTGCAGCACCAGCTTGCGGAATTACCTGTGTACGGCCCAAATCGTAGTAATTAACTATTTGCAAACCCGGACGATATGGTATTGTGATTTCATCCGTATCGGTAATTCCCTGAGGGCCGTATTTTTTTATGGTAATATTATTATCTCCCTGTTTAAGCGGTACACGTACATAACCGATGGTTAACGGTAGCGTTTGCCAGTTTCGGGTATCAGCTTTTTCAGTTGATGCACCGGCTATGTCAGCCGCCGCTCTGAACACATCGCCCCAATCACCACCCAAATTGTTATCGGCTATTGCACCTATACCTGCGCTTGTTGCCTTCTTGGTAGCAAAACGAGCTACAATATCTACAATTTCGCGCAGCATCCTATCCTGCAGGCATTGCTTTGCTATAGTGTAGTAATCCTGTACGGTTTCAACAGCATAGGCTTTATTGTCGGCAATTAATTCGGCTTTGCCGTAAAAACTTTCCCTTTTCCTGTATTTAGGTATGGCGATAGCATTTATAACCCCTATATCAATTCCGGGAGGGAAAGGAAGGAATATTTCATGTGTTTGCCCTTCATCAGTATAAGTCCCTACAAAAGCGCCAAACTTGCCCGATGCTGTCAGTATTATCTGATCCTTAGCCGGGCCCAGTCCATTTTCCCAAAATAAGATAGCTTCTCCCGGAGCAGGCGGTACAGGCTTAAAATCTTTCGGCATGCCGAATTTCTTTTTATACCTCTCAAACTCATCGCGAAAACCTAACTGGTAGGATGTACGTAACAAATCGTCTTTAAGCTGCTGTGGGAGCGCCACGCCAAAGTAAGTATTCCCGTTTTTAGAATATATTTCCTCAGCATTACGATAAGCAATAAAAGCATTATTTATATCGCCTGTAGACTCATATATGATACCCTGGAGTATTTGCGAAAATGCATCTTCGCTGTATTTATTCTTATTGGCATCATACTTTTCATTAAGCTCATACAGCTTTATATTTATCCTTTTAGCTTCAACAAGCGCTTCGGCAGGCCTGCCCATCATAAAATAGTTCAGGGCTTTGTAATAATGAATGGTTACCTTTTCAAAATCTTCGCCTTTATACGGCTCGGCATTCGGGTTGGTAAATTTGGCAGCAACATACTGCCCGGTAGTGGTGCGTATTTTGTCGTCAACCATAATATACGCCTGCTCCAGCAAATTGTTACTGGCTTCATAATTACCACGCAGGTGTTCTACCTTTCCTTTTTCCATCAGGTACAACAGCCTGTTCTTATCCTTTTTCAGGAAAGAATTGCCATCAATATCTTTTGCTACTTTATCAAAATTGCCATTATAAAGATCCTGTTCAATAGCTACCTGAGTGTTGTAAGTAGCACATGAAAAGCAGCAGCAAAAGAGCAATAGCAGCAAAAAATATTTACCTAATGAGAGGAAGTTATGGCCGGTAGGCTTCATTGGCGATTATTTTTTACCAACCATTTTTTTGATTTTCTTGTCGCCTATCCACACTTTTTCATTGCTTTGAATGTGCGATAGTTCAAGATCTATTTGGTAGTATACGGTTTTATTGCCGCCAGCCTGGTCTACAATTGAGTTTATAGTACCCTGAAGCATAAAATCGGCACCATTTTCAAGACCAAATTTTTTCATGGTAGACTGCGATGCGTTATTCTGCTGGTCGGCTCTTTCAGCACGAAGCTCTTCACGCATAGCACCACCTTGTACTACCTTCATCCTGCCCGAATTGATCATCTCCTTTTCAATATCTTTCGAAAAGGTTTCCGTAGCTACATGCTCATGAGATTTGTTGGTTATAAGCCCCACGATAATTACCGGCTTTTTGCCGTTGTTTTCGGCCGCAAAAGTGCTGTACCATGGATGAGACATAAGCTCGGCAGTAATTTCCTGTGCAGTAATACGAGAATCGGTTTCATTCCAGCGACCGCTAAGGTCAGTTACCGATGTTTCGTCCATACGGGTTACTACCGGTGTTTTAGATGATGAGCAGCTGCTTATCGCTATAGATGATGCTGCTATAAAGGCAAGAGGTAATACTTTAAATTTCATGTTGTACTGATTAATGTTTTACAAAGGTATTTTAAAAATGTATTTGTTAATGCATCCTTAATTAATTT
>JBQGDS010000455.1:0-13198 GCA_052039185.1 Flavobacterium sp. | reverse complement strand
CAGATGTGACGGAAGCGGGTGGATTGGTCCTGGGCGAAGATATAAAGCTGCAGGCTAACATACAGTTTATTAATGAAGATAATAACAAGCCTGATAATTTTTAAGGCATAAAAAAATCCCTGCATTTAGCAGGGATTTTTTTCTGTTTCTATTTACCGAAGTCAATATTGCCACGGCTGTGTTTGTTATCAGGGTGGTCTTGAGAATACCTTTCCTCATCAAGGTCTGAATTGAAATCGCGGTTTTCGGCAGTTTCAGCATCCTCATCTTCACTGGTTGTACCCCGGCTTTTATCGGTTACTTTACCATCATCGCCTGATTTACCACTAAGGCTGTTTACCGCAGGGGCATTTTTTTCGTCAACATCCCTTGCACGTTTTACGGTTTGCATGTCGCCATCCTCATTTCTTTCAAGCTCCGCTTTAAGCTTGGTTTTGGAAGGGTCATAATTACGGGGCAGGTTATCGCCGCTAAAGCCTTCATTTTTTTCGGATTCTTTCTCCTGATTGCCTATTTTTTTTGAACCCAGATCTTTTGGGTCGTCAGTACCTGGTATCATAGCTATATATTTTGGTTATCTGAAATTAGTTACAAAGTTGTAATACGATCGCAACACTTTATTTAACGTGGCTTCCATTGATGGTTTCACATCATTAAAACCTTCCTTAGGATTGCCGTTGCTGTCAAAAAAGTCACCCAAGGTTGATTTTATCTGTATGTTATCGGCAAATATCTGCTTTACTATAAATTGTGCTGTATAGCGATTGCCGTAAAAAGTAATTTTCATATCATAACGCACATCATGGTCAAAGCCTTCGCCTTTGTTCCGATAAAAAAACGCGTTCCTTTCGGTTGCCGATATAGTAAGTGAGTTGGCAGTGACTTCAGTTATGTCATAACCGCCACGCTTGTAGCTTTCCAGAGCCCAATTTTTTGACAGGTCAATAAACCGCTCATTAGGCATGGCAGGCACGCTTACATCCACAGGGTCAAATCCCGAAGGGGAGAGCGTAACCTGTGGCGGTTGTGCGCCGACAATAGCTGAAAGCATTATACATACTATGACAATAAGTTTTTTCATAAGCCTTTTTTCAATGCTTTTTCAAACTCATCTTTAATCATGCTTGTTGAAACCAGAAATGGCTTCTTATCAATGGTAACATTTATATCATCACCTTCTATTGTGTACGATCCGGCAAAACTGCCTACCGGAGTGTCGCCTTCAAAATTGCCATGTTGTTCGTCTCCTGCAAGCTGGCCCTTGCTGCCTATCATGGTTTTTAATTTGGATATAAGCTGACTTTTATCGCCGGGATAGCTTATGGTAAACTGCTTGCTCATAACATTAATTTTTAAGTTGCCTTTTGTAAATTTAGGCATAACCTTAACCAATGTATGTTTAGCTTTTGTTAAAGGTATTCTTATAAAATGGTAAATCCGCCTTTTTCAGCATCAAAGGAAATGCTGTTGTCATTAAAAATACGGTCAAATACTTTTTGAGCTATAAGCTCCTGTGGAGTTCCCTGAACCAATGTACCGTCAGCCATTACTGCAATTTCATCACTCAGCTGCAGAGCAAGGTCAAGATCGTGTGTAGAGTAAAAAATACATTTTCCTGTTTCGGCAGAAAGATTTTTAAGTAGTTTCAAAAGGCTCACCTTATGCATAAGGTCCAGGTGTGTGGTAGGCTCATCAAGCACAATAATTGGCGTGTCCTGTGCCAGTGCTCTTGCTATAAGCGATTTCTGCAACTGGCCGTCGCTGATTTCATAGTGCTTTTCATCTGCCAGGTGTTCTATCTGTGTAAGCGCAATTGCTTTTTCTACCTGCTGCTTATCTTCCGGTGACAGTGTGCCTAACCAGTTGGTGTAAGGCTGCCTGCCTAATGCTACCAGTTCAAAAACGGACAGGTTACTTGGTGGCAGGCTTTCGGTAAGTACAACACTTAGCTGTTGTGCAAGAGCCGCGGCAGAATAGCTGCTAATGTCCTTCGCATTAAGCTGTATGTTTCCTTCAATCGGTTTCTGAATACCTGTAAGGGTTTTAATCAGGGTTGATTTACCAATGCCGTTAGCGCCTATTAATGCCACAAGGGTACCTGCTTTAAGGTTCAGGTTAATTGTATGCGCAATACCACCTTCCTGCCTGTGGTAGCCAATGGTAAGATTTTGTGCCGATAATATTGTTTTACTGTCCTGCATAACTTAACTGTAAACTCCTTTCCGCCTGCGAAGCAAAAGCCATATAACCACAGGCGCACCAATTATTGATGTTATTGCATTTACCGGAAGCGTAAAGCTGCTGCCCGGCAGTTGTGTAAGTATATCACACAACAGCATAATGATGGCCCCGGTTAAAAGTGTTGCCCAAAAAAGGACAAGGTGGTTACTTGTCCTGAAAACCAGTTTTGCCATATGCGGCACTGCAAGCCCTACAAATGCTATTGGCCCTGCAAATGCAGTAATGCTGCCTGCAAGCAGGCTGGTAGCCATAATTATTAAAAATCGTGTTCGGGCAAAGTTTATACCCATGCTCCTGGCATAGCGCTCACCAAGCAGCAAGGCATTAAGCGGTTTTATACAAAATGCCGAAAGCACAAGACCAAGAATACATACCGATGCCAAAATAACAATATTGTCCCACGGAAGATTACCCAGGCTGCCTAATGACCAGAATGTGAATTTCTGCAGCTGCTCGGCGGTACTGAAATATGTTAGTACGCCTACTATGGCGCCTGTAAAGCTGCCAAACATAAGCCCGACAATTAGTATCGCCATAGTGTCTTTAAGACGCTGTGCTACTACTAAAACGGCAAGTAATACCGTAAGGCTGCCGAGGGTAGATGCTATAACAATGCCGTATGCCGAAAGGAAGAAACTGCCCAGCACACCAGGTAAAATGCCTGCGCCTAATATTACAAATGCAACCCCGAGGCTTGCGCCGGAGCTTAATCCTAATACATAAGGGCCTGCCAACGGGTTGCGGAACAATGTTTGCATAAGCAGGCCGGATACTGATAATCCCATACCTACAAGTAAAGCGGTAATTGCTTTAGGTAACCTGTAATTGGTTATAATGTACTGCCATGCAGGCTTTGAAGCTTCGCCTCCGGTAAGGCTGTCAACAACATCAGCAACAGGAATTTTTACTGAGCCCAGACTGATGTTGAGCAAAAACAATAACAAAAGCCCAATAGCCAGCAAGATAAATAGTATTGTATTTCGGCGGTTTGGCTGCAATTATTTCAGTTTTTCAAAAAAGTAAAGGGTGTGTTCCGGCAGTAGTTCCGGATGTAAAATACTTACCATGTCTTTCAATACCAAATCGGGCCTGTTAGGTGCAAGCTCATAATACAAAACACCGCCCCTGGCGCCTTTTTTACTGCTAAAGGAATATACTTCTTTATTTTTAAACGCCTTGAACCGCGCGTAATGCGGGTTCGCATCAGTCATTTCTTTTAATGATGTGAACTGGCTTGGGCCAATCCAGTAGTCGGCGTTTTCTGCCCTGTCTAATACTGTTTCAAAGGACAGGTTCAGGCTTCCTGTTCCTTTTTCTTCAGCCCATAAATAGGCAGCATGTGCATCTTTAAGGAAAAGTGCCGCCCAACTGTTGCCCTGCGGCATATACCACTGGTCCTGGTACATTGCGCCGCTTAAAACTGTAGGGCTTCTTTTTGCCTTTTCAGCAAGCTTTGCAGCATCATTATACTCTTTTTCAATAGTGGTAAAAAGCCGGTCTGCTTTATCATCCATCCCATACAATGCCCCGAAAAACTTTATCCATTCGGCTTTGCCCAGAGGTGTCTGTTCTGTCCAGTCGCCATTATATAAAATTTTCATGCCGCTTTGCTGCAGGTTATTCAGCGTCTTATTATTACTGCTAATGCTGAAGCCAACCACCGCATCGGGCGAAAGGTCAAGCATTATCTCCGTATTCAGGCTCTCATTTGCTCCTACATCTTTTACTTTTCCTGCATCAATAAGTTTCCTGGTCTTTTCCGAGGAAATATAATCCGTGTTTGGAAATCCTGTCAACGTACCTTCCACACCCAGCATTTCCAATGATGGGATATGTGTGGTTGAGGTAACCACAACTGCTTTAACCGGAACCTGTACGGCAGTATATTTTTTAAGGCTGTCCGGTATTGCTGCGTTTTGCTTGTACATTACATAGGTAAAGCTTTCGGCAGCATCCGGCCACGGGTTGGTTACTTTTACCACACTATAGTTATCGTACCTGTAAATTTCCAATCCACTGGCATATTTAACCGAATTGGAAGGTTTTGCACTTATTTGTTTTTCGGCAGACTGTTCCTTTTTGCATGCTGTAGCAACAAAGAGCAGTAATGACAATATGGGAAGTAATTTTTTCATCATACAATTTCATGAGATGCAAATGTATACTTTTTTAATGAGTACCCTTAATAACAGCATCGGGACTTAAAGACAGAAAGCAATATTGCAGTTGAAAATTTAAATCCTATATTTGCACGCACTTAAGGTTGTGGCAGGGCGAAAGTCCTACCCGCATTAAAAGGGAATCAGGTACAAGCCTGAGCTGTTCCCGCAACTGTAAGCTTATCCCCTAAACGGGAGGCTGTTGTATACTTCTTGCCACTGCGGCGCTTCGGCACTGCGGGAAGGCACACAACAGTACGCAAGCCAGGAGACCTGCCTTAGGTTTAACAAATACATGCCTTCGGGAAAAAAGGCACTGGAATTATGACGCTAAAAAAGCTTTTATCATTTTTATTATTGTTGTGCTGCCAGATTTTATTGGCGCAAAACGATACTATTGTACAGATACGTGAGGTAATTATTACCGATACGCAACTGCATAATTTTTCGAATACACAAAAGGTACAGCAGATAAATGATTCGGCCATAAAAAGAAACCAGCCATCTCTTACTTCTCTGCTAAATTTTAATTCCGTAATTTATTTTAAGGAAAACGGTTATGGCATGGTGTCATCGCCTTCTTTCCGTGGTACTACAGCACAGCAAACAGCGGTAGTTTGGAATGGCATCAATATCAATTCTCAGTTAAACGGCCAAACTGATTTTAATACGATTAATACCCGCGATTTTACCAATATTGCAGTGAGGGCAGGAGGAGGCAGCGTTATTTACGGGAGCAGCGCTATTGGGGGAACTATACATCTTAATAATGAACCTGCATTTGGCAATTATTTTAATAATGAGCTTTTGGCCATGTATGGCAGCTTCAATACACTGGGGCTGAACTATAAACTTAACGCCGGTACCGAACGTTTTGCGGTACAGGCAAGCATTACCCGTAATAGTTCCGATAATAATTATGAGTTTATAGGTTCTGAAGGAGAAAACCTGAATGGGCAATTTAGCAATACTAGTTTCAATACGGCTTTTGCTTATAAATTAAATGATAAAAATACCCTTAAATTATACAATACTGTTTTTGACAGTGAAAGACATTTTTCGCTCATATTCCCGTCAGAAACACGTACAAAGTATAAAGATGCCAACACGCGTACTTTACTGGAATGGCAATTGCAATCGGGCAAATTTACATCAAAAGTAAAGGCAGCCTATCTTTCAGAAGAGTACCGCTATTTCCAAAATATCTATAATCCTAACTACACCTATGGCAGGGTTGAAACTGCTATTGGTAAATATGATTTATTATATGCCATAAACAGCAAAATGAAAATTAATACTGTACTGGATTATACCCGTAATAAAGGATATGGCAGCGATATAGGCGGTAATACGAGGGAAATAAGTTCAGGCAGTGTATTGTTCAGCCATTCGCCATTTGAAAAGTTTATGTACGAAGCGGGACTACGCCAGGAAATAACCGATAGTTACCAAAGTCCGCTATTATATTCATTAGGTTTTAAATATAGGCCTGTAAGTTTTTATACACTCAGGGTTAATGCTTCTAAAAACTTCAGGATACCAACCTTTAATGATTTGTACTGGCAGGGTAGCGGTAATACCGAATTAAAGCCGGAAAGCAGCTATCAGGCCGAATTAGGTAATGATTTTACTGTTGGTGATTTTACGCTAGGAATTACAGGTTATTACATTAAGCTTACCGATATGCTGAGGTGGGTACCGGCCGGATCAGTATGGAGGCCTGAAAATACCGAAAAAGTAACTACATATGGCGCTGAAGTGCTTTCAGGTTACAGGTATAGTTATAGAAAGCATACGCTTCAGGCTAATGCCACTTATGCATATACCAGTACTGAAAACGAACTCACAGGAAAACAGCTTACCTATGTGCCACAGCATAAGGCTACCGCATCATTAGCATATTCTTACGGACATTTTTCTGCGAATGTTAACGCACTTTATACGGGTGAGGTTTTCACCCGTACAGATAATAACTCGCGTTACAATATGGAGGCTTACACTGTTGCCAATGGAGGATTGTCTTACGGTTTTGGCCGTAAAGGTGAATATGTTTTGGGAGGGCAGGTATTCAATATTTTTAATGCCGATTACCAGGTTGTGGACAGCAGGCCTATGCCCGGCAGGAATTTTACTATGTATATCAACATTAATCTTTAATATCATGAATTTTAAAAAGTATTTATTAGCGCTTGTAGCAGGATCATTCCTGTTTGTATCTTGTAGTAGTGATGATGACCAGCCGGTAGGGCAGGCAGGCGCTTTTGCCAACGGTACCTTTGTACTTAATGAAGGCAACAGCACGCCTGCTACAGCTTCGGTTACATTTATAGGCAATGTCGGTTCTGTACAGCAGGATATATATCGTACGGTAAATCCTGGTAAGCCTGCACTGGGCAGTTACCTTCAGTCAATGTTTTTTGATGATGATAAGGCATTTATCATTTCAGGTTCGGCTAACAAGGTAACCGTTGTAAACCGTTATACTTTTGAGTTTATTGCAAGTGTTGAAACTAACTTCAGCAGCCCGCGCTATGGCACGGTGCTAAATGGTAAAGCCTATATTACCAACTATGCCGACTATAATACGGGTGCTGATGATTTCCTAACGGTTATAAACTTGGCGGATTATTCAACTACAACTATGCCGCTTAATAACTGGTCGGAAAAAATAATGTCAGAAAACGGCAAACTGTATATACTTAACGGGTATTATGGCAGCGGAACATCAGTAACAGTATTAAATCCTGCTACCGGTGCTGCCGAAGCAGTTATTGAGCTTGGAGCATCGCCGGAATCATTTGAGGAAGAAGACGGCATGCTGTATATTCTTGGTTCAGGAAAGCTGACAAGAGTAAATATGGCAACTAACCAGATTGCAGGCAGCATTACCCTGCCTCCGGCTTTAACGTATTCAGCCCAGGATCTTACAATTGAAAATAATAAGATATACTTTACCGCTGGGACATCGGTTTATGCTATGGACATAAATTCTACAGTAGTACCTACAGCCCCTTTACTTTCGTACGAGTCTACATCACAATGGGGCGGTATGTATGGTTTTAATGTAAATAATGACAGGATATATGTAGCCGAAGGTGGTGACTTTGCTTCTGACAGCGAAATTTATGTATACTCACTAAACGGAACATTACTTCGTACCCATGATGTAGGCGTGGGCCCTAACTCATTCTACTTTAATGATTAATTATCTGTTTCTATAATTCTGTAAAGAAAAAGGCTTCCTGATTTCAGGAAGCCTTTTTTGATTTTATAGTGGGTTTTTCAGGTCGATTATTCCCGGCGGGGCATCTTGTATATACATTTCAGTACCAAAGCGCTGCATGCTTTTAGAGTCGGTAAACTGCCTTATTCCCTTTTCAGGACGTTGAGTAACAAACCTGCCCGATCCTGTAATCAGGCTTATAGCGCGGGCAAAAAGAGGTTCGGTAGTACTGCCTATCTGGCCAAGATTAGCCATGTTTTCTTCCAGAATATAGTCAGGTACAATACCGGCACTGTAATCGCCAAAGCCATTTTTGTTAAGCGTTCGCGATACTATAGGCTGCATAGCATAGTTGCTTTCAAGGTCACGCTCCCTGAAATCAGGAGAATCGTAAAGTGTTATAGATGCTACATTTTTACCTACGGTTTTATCGCCAATTACAACTACATTAATATATGGCTCAAGGCAATTGATTAGCAGCTCGCTTGCCGAAGCGCTTGATTGCGATGTAAGGATATATACCTTATTAAGGTTCAGGCTGTTTATAGCCGGGCCGTTTGCAATTTGGTTGGTAAATATTTCCTGGGTTAAATCCGGCCTTCCCTGGTAATATGATTGTATCTTGCTGTTAAATTGTTGCTGTGCAAATAGCTGCCCATTAAACTGGCCTGTTATCATACTGGCAAGGTAGGTAGCTGTACGTACACTGCCACCACCATTATAGCGTAGGTCAAGCACAAGGTCGGTCACGTTTTGACCTTTAAGCTGTCCGAATGCGGTATTCAGGTCTTGGTTATAGCCGCTGTAAAAACCATTATACATCAAATACCCAAAAGTATGGCCATCTACAGTATAGGTGTTGGTGTAATACACAGGGTTTTCAGAATATGGCGCTTTCGTAAGGCTTATGCTCTGCCCATTAGGTACAGGTACACCATCAACAAAGTCTGCAAAGTTTAAAGTATATGTACTGTTGCTAAGCAGGCTGGTGTAGTTGCTCACAGTAAGCGGCGTATTGTTTACAGCATAAAAAATTTGTCCTCTCTGCACCCCTTTGTCGGCAGCATCTGTATTTGGCAGTACATAACGTACATAGCCATAAATGTCAGTATTGCTTCCGTCAATATATCTCAAGCCGTATTCTATTCCATTACTGGTAGAAACGCCGTTAAGTGCGTTTTGCAGTGCGCGGTAATCAGGGAAAATGACGCTCCATTTATCAACAGCGTCAGGCCCTGTAGGCTTATATAAAAGGCTTTTGAATAATGTTTCAGGGCTGCCTGAACTTTGCAGGAAGCTGTTAAGTTCTGCCTGGTTGCTAAAGCGGTTGTCTGCCAGGTTAGGCACATTGTCTTTCCACAGGTACCACAGGTTGAGTCCTTTCCACACAAAGTCAGATACCGGTACTTCGTTATCATCCTGGTCTTCGCACGCCTGGAAGATAAATGCCCCAAATAATATGGCAATTAACAACAAACTTATCTTTTTCATTGCAGTTTAATTTTATATAAGAAACGTAAATGTAGTATTTTTAATTTTATGATGTAACAAAAATAATGCAGGCTCGTCTTGCTATTATAAACCGGTAACTAACCACTTACACTAATGAACCAAGCAGAGTTTATAAACATTATCTCTCCGTTTAAAGACCGGATTTTCCGGTTGGCGAAACGGCTTCTTGTGAGTGTTGAGGAGGCAGAGGATGCCACGCAGGAAGTGCTTGTCCGCCTATGGAACAACAGGGAAAAGCTGGGTACCTACTCAAGTGTGGAAGCGCTGGCAGTTACAATAACCAAGAACTATTGCCTGGACCAGTTAAAATCTAAAAGAGCAACCGAAATGCGGATAGTACATTCTAATTACACCGACAGGCAGGCAGGATTGCAGCAACAGGCAGAAGACCGTGACAGCTGGGAATGGGTTGAGAAAATAATAAACAAACTGCCTGAACAGCAAAAACTAATTGTGCAGATGAGAGATGTGGAGGAGTATGAATTTGAAGAGATAGCAAAAATAATGGATATGAATGAAACGGCTGTAAGAGTAGCCCTTTCAAGAGCAAGGAAAACAATAAGGGAAGAACTTATAAAAAAACACAGCTATGGAACTAAAGCAAATTGAAAAATTACTGGAAAAATATCTTGATGCCGAAACTACCATTGCCGAAGAGAAGCAATTAAAGGCCTACTTCGCTTCGGGCAATGTAGCGCCGCATCTGGAACACTACAGGCCTGTGTTCGGGTATTATGTACAGGAAAGAACGCAACAGTTTGAAAAAACCATACCACTTAAAATTGTAAATAAACGCAAATACGTAGCGTGGTTATCGGTTGCGGCAAGTGTTGCGGTACTTTTCAGCGTGTTTACATTTATTAATCAGCCGGCTGCGCCAAAGGAAGACCTTGGGACGTATAATGACCCTGAAGTAGCTTTCCGCGAAACGCAAAAAGCCTTAAACATGCTGTCTCAAAATGTAAACCGCGGAGTTACCAGTATGGAGTATATAGGAGAATATGAAAACACAAGAAAAACAATATTTAAACAATAAAAAGAAAATGAAAAAGCTAATAATAACTTTTGTACTTGCACTTATGCCTTCGTTATTTTTTGCCCAGTCGGCATTTGATAAATTTGAGAAGGATGGCGTAGATGCCGTTATAGTGAACAAAAAAATGTTTGAACTGATGGGTAATGTAAAAATGGATCCTAAAGATACCAATGCCCAGCAATACATCAAGCTTATAAAAAAGCTGGATAACCTTAAGGTTTTCAGTACTACCAGCAATAAGATTGTATCTGAAATGAAAAGTACTGTAGACAGCTACCTGAAAAAGTATCCGCTTGATGAGCTTATGCGTATTAACGAGGGCGGACGCACTATTAAAATTTACGTTAAGTCGGGCGCTACATCAAGCCAGGTAAAAGAACTGCTGATGTTTATGGAAGGCGGAGGCCCTAAGAACAGTACTGTACTTATGTCACTTACCGGTAATTTTGATCTTAGCGAAATAGCTTTCCTGAATGATTATATGAAAATACCGGGAGGTAAGGAACTTAAAAAAGCATCAACACAAAAAGTAAAGTAATATACTATGATACGAACCCTCACAGCCTTTTTAGTTATGGTCGTACTGCTTATGTCGTGCGACGGAAAGCCTACACTGCAAAAGTATTATGTACAGCATTCGGGCAAGCCTAATTTCTCAACTTTTGATATTGCCCCAACGGTGATCAATTCAAAAAAGCTCACACTTACCGAAAACCAGGAAAAAGCCCTGAAGTCACTGCATAAATTCAACGTACTTATTTACAGTAAGGATAAAAATAAGCCGGCTGAGTATGAACAGGAGAAAGAGAGAGTAAAATCACTCATAAAAAATGATAGTTATGATGAGCTGATGAAATTTAATGAAGGCGGCATGGGCGCTTCTATCAGCACAAAAGGTGAGGGGACAGATATTGAAGAGTTTGTAGTTGTTATGAATAACAACGAATCGGGCTTTGGTATTATCCGTGTGTTGGGGGATAATATGACCCCCGAAAATGTATTTACTATTGCTGAGCTGATACGTGAGGCAGGGATTGATAAAAACCAGCTTAAACCACTGGAGCAGCTAATGACCAATCGCACAGCGGAGGTTAAAAAATAAGAGTTAGTTAAAAAATATAATGCCAGGACTATCCGGGCATTATATTTTTATAGTACTACAACTATGTTATTTCTTTAATTCTGTATTTAATAACTTTTTTTATCAATTCAACAGGTAATGGCTCATTAAGCGGGAACTGTACAGAACCTTTGCCTGTTTTGTACTTTGCAAAATCTTTTTTAAATGCTTCGTGTGCAGTGGGCATGGCATATAAGCCTATATGGTTAGTGAAAGCTGCAAAATGCACCAGCACTTTATTATTAACTTTAAAAGTTGGTATGGCATAGCTAATTGTTTCGTCAGCTTCCGGAACTATTTGCTTTATAACGTTCCTCACTTCCTGTAGTGCTTTTTGCGTTTCTTGAGAGAATGTTATAATATATTCGTCAATAGTTGTAGGTTTACTCTCGGCCATGAGTTACTTATAAAACATTTATAATAGCGCTCAATTCCTGTATCGATTCAAATATACTGATGTTCTTATTAAGCTGGCCACGGTGTATATGTCCGGTATTTCTGCCTAGCAGGTATAACTTGGTCGTTTCGTCGGTAAGTACTTCTTTAACAAGTCTGTCAATATATCCGTTTACATCACTACCATTAGGTTCGGTAGTAAAGTAGCTTATAAAAGTTACCTGTGTAAAATAGTTCTTGATATGAACCAAGCATTCTATAGGCACGCTTTCACCCAGATAAATGGTGCTATGCCCTGCACTCATCAATTCATAGTTAAGAAACATTAGTCCGATTTCATGTATTTCATCCATAGGAAGATATAATATATACTTCCTTTTTTCAGGATCATTTTTTATAGGCAGTAGTGTCTCGGTATTTGCTATTATTTTTTGTTTTATAAGGTAGCTTATAAAATGTTCATGTGCAGGTGTTATTGTATCTGTTTGCCATAACACTCCTATCTCCTCGAGCAGTGGCACGAAACAGTCATAAAAAATATCGCGGAAAGGTTTCTTCTTCAGCAGGGAATTATAAGTGTCAGTGAAAAGGTTGGTGTCAAAATTCATCATCGCCAGCTTAAAATTGTTAACGGTGTGACCGCTCATAGTTTTATTGCTCAGGATGTCAGATACCAGATCATTTATTTTTTCGTGCGTGAATTTCGAAATAGTGGATATCTTGTATCCAAACGAATGGAGTGTGCTGATATTTAGGAGCCGCTGAAGGCTCTCTACACCATAGTACCTTATGTTGGTATCAGTACGCATTGGTTCCAGTATGCCATAACGTTTTTCCCATATTCTTATAGTGTGGGCTTTTATGCCTGTAAGGTTCTCGAGGTCTTTAATACTGAATCTGTTTTTTATGCTGTTCAT
Source organism: Flavobacterium sp. (assembly GCA_052039185.1). GTDB lineage: Bacteria > Bacteroidota > Bacteroidia > Flavobacteriales > Flavobacteriaceae > Flavobacterium. The sequence goes on along the minus strand of JBQGDS010000455.1, from coordinate 594 downwards.
CTTTTCTTAATAAAGATTAAACAAAACTACAAAACAGAATTATTTAATGTAAGTATAATAAGTTAATTTTAAGATAGTTTTTTACCGGAACATTACCCCAGCGTTCTCTTTTTGTTTAATCTGCTAATCCCTTCATAATTAAAGTTTTTTATCTGAAAATAAAATGTACCTTTGCACCTTCAAAAAAATAAAGATGGCATCTATCAGAAACATTGCGATTATTGCTCACGTTGACCACGGTAAAACCACATTGGTTGACAAAATTATGTACCACTGCCAGCTGTTCCGTGAAAACGAGAACACCGGCGACCTGATCCTTGACAACAACGACCTGGAGCGTGAAAGAGGTATTACCATTACTTCCAAAAACGTTTCTGTTATGTACAAAGGAACAAAAATCAACATCATCGACACTCCAGGACACGCGGATTTTGGTGGAGAAGTAGAACGTGTATTGAACATGGCAGACGGTGTTTGTCTTTTGGTCGATGCTTTTGAAGGTCCGATGCCACAAACACGTTTCGTATTGCAAAAAGCGATCGATTTAGGTTTGAAACCTTGCGTGGTAATCAATAAAGTAGACAAAGAAAATTG
>JBQGDS010000454.1:0-4734 GCA_052039185.1 Flavobacterium sp. | reverse complement strand
TTAATAAAGAGCGGGTGGAGAAGGTGCTGATTGGTGAACCGAAACAAATGAACAATGAACCATCAGAAAGTGCGCCGATAATTAATGCTTTTGTAGAGAAGTTTAAAATTACATTTCCTGACATGCCTGTAGATCGTGTAGATGAACGCTTTACAAGTAAAATGGCGTTCCAGACGATGGTAGACAGCGGGCTGAAAAAAAAGCAGCGTCAGAACAAAGCGCTGATTGATGAAATTTCGGCAACAATAATGCTCAGGGATTACCTATCACGAAAAAAAATCGTTTAAAGATTTCTGTTTTGGTAAAAATCATTACGCTTGATTTTTATCATTGTGAATTAAGAAAAGTTTTAGAATGCGCGCCGTAAATTTGCATTTTAAACTACACTGATGTCTACTGATATAATTAAAAGGGATCCTGATGTTATCCTTATCGGGGCCGGTATCATGAGCGCCACGCTCGGTATGTTCTTAAAAGAGTTGATGCCTGCACTAACCATTGATATTTATGAGCGGCTGGACAGTGCCGCTGCCGAAAGCTCAGATGCATGGAATAATGCCGGTACAGGGCACTCTGCATTTTGCGAGCTTAACTATACCCCGGAACTTTCAGGAGGAAAAATTGACACTTCCAAGGCTGTAAAAATTGCAGAGCAATTTGAAATATCAAAGCAGTTTTGGGCCTATCTGGTAGAACGCGGACTTATAAGCAACCCTGAAGGTTTTGTACGTACTATTCCGCATCTAAGCTTTGTATGGGGCGATGATAATGTACAATACCTAAAAAAACGACATGAAGCTTTAACCCGGTACCCTATTTTTAAGGGTATGGAATACTCTGAGGATGCCACTGTTTTAAAGCAATGGATGCCACTGGTTATGGAAGGCCGTGACGAAAACCAGCCGGTAGCTGCAACTAATATGCCTATAGGTACCGATGTTAATTTTGGAGAACTTACCCGGGATATATTTAACTACCTGGCCAAACAGGAAGGTGTGAACATGTATTTTGCACACGAAGTTAAAAGCTTGCGCAAATCGCGCATTGGTAAGCGCTGGAAGCTGAAGATTAAAAATAGGGCTACAGGCGATAAATTTCGTACGTATGGCAAATTCATATTTATAGGTGCAGGAGGCGGTTCGCTGCATCTGCTGGAAAAATCAGGTATACCGGAAGGTAATGGGTTTGGCGGTTTCCCCGTGAGTGGCCAATGGCTTAAATGCATAAACCCCGAAGTTATCGAAAAGCATAACGCCAAAGTGTATGGCAAGGCATCGGTAGGGGCACCGCCTATGTCTGTTCCTCATATCGATACCCGTATGATAAATGGCAAGAAAGAGCTTCTGTTCGGCCCATATGCAGGTTTTAGTACTAAATTCCTAAAGCAGGGTTCTTACATGGATTTGCCATTATCAATAAAAACGAATAATCTGCGCCCAATGCTGGCAGCAGGTTACCACAATATGTCGCTTACCAAATACCTGATTGACCAGGTTACACAATCACAGGATGACAGGATGGAAGCGCTTAAGGAATACCTGCCTGATGCACAGAAAGAAGACTGGGTGCTGGAAACGGCGGGTCAGCGTGTTCAGGTAATTAAAAAAGATGACAAGCAGGGCGGTAAGCTGGAGTTTGGTACCGAAGTGATCAATAGCGCCGATGGTACGCTCGCGGTATTGCTTGGGGCATCTCCGGGTGCATCAACAGCAGTTTCAATTATGCTCGAAGTTATGGAGCGTTGTTTCCCTGACAAGATGAAAACCATGGAATGGAAAAACAAGATACATGAAATGGTACCTTCATACGGGCAGCCGCTTTATAATAATGAGCAGTTCCTGCATGAAGTACGAGAACACAGCGATAGGTTACTTGGGCTGACACATCTTGCAGAATTGTAACATTATAATTGTAAAATAAAAAATCAGGCATTTTTGCCTGATTTTTTATTTCATAAAATTTGTAAATTGCTCAAAAAGCAATAGATGAAAATAATTACTTACTTCATAGTTTTACTATTTCATGGTGCAATATATTCTCAATCGCAGATTGATCCGAGAGCTACTCTTCGCGAAAAGGATTATAAAGATATTGCTGCTCACTATAAAATGATGAAATATCTTGATAGTATATCGTTAGAATATGGTAGCCTTCCAATTAGGCAACGCGATGAAGCAAATAAAAAATTTTACAGTTATTACATTGATACTATTGCCAGGTTAAGTCCCGCCGGTTTTGAAAAGACAAATAATTATTTAGGATATAAAGGGATTCAGGGTCCCATGACGTGGGAAGAATTTAAACGTATTTTATATAGAAAAAATATACTTTCTATAATTGAAATGACACAAAAATATGGATATTTAGGTGTTAAGACTATTCAGGCAAAAGATATAAACTTAATATCTAATGTTATACATGTTTGGAGGGATGAAAAGTATGATAAACAATTGAAGAAGCTTTTCAAAAGTGAATATAAATTAGGAAATATTGATAAGAAAGAATACAATCAATTAAAATTCGTATTTAAAAGGAAAACAACCATATCAGAAAGTGATAAAAAATGGTTGTGGAAGCATGCTTCGACCAAGTGGACGACAAAATAATTTTATTTTATAATAGTAAGCTGTTTTGCAGCTTTTACAATCCTTTCTGAAAGGCTGTTAAGCCAAACCAGCTGTTCCAGTACCAGTTGTGATTCCTGCATCCTCAGATGAAACTCCTCCTCGGCAGTTATATGCCCTTCCTGCAGTTCCCGTGCACGAATATTCTTCAGTTCGGTAAAGCGCATGGCAAGTTCTTCGTTTACTGCAATATCAGTATCGGTAATAATATCAGTATTCAGTAAGGCAATAGCATGGTCCAGATTTTTAATAACCGTACGCACCACCACATTAAAAGCTTCAGAGGCCTGTGTTGTTTTATGTGACTGGATATAGGTTCCCAACGATGCAAGTGATGACAGCAATGTGTGGTTCAGTACTGCCAGCTTATATACCTGTTGCAATTGCTTTTGCTTTGATTTTGGTTCCTGCGTCATTCGCTGGTAGGATTGCATCAGGTTGCCAATTTCAATAAACGCATTTTTACGCGCCAGGCGATAGGAGGTAGGCACAGCCCCTTTTTTGTTATATAGTATTGATATTTCGTTGAGGTAATCCCTGTTCGCCTCAATCGATTTTTTTATGAATGCGGGCTGGCTCATAAATTCCCACGATGGCCAGAAGAAATAATTAGCCCCGAAAGCCAGCGCAGCGCCCACAGCCGTATCCAGTATACGGTATTGTACAACGTGTATAATATCAGGATTCAGCATGCCATAAATAAAAACTACATAAATGGTTACAAATGTTGCTCCTATACGGTAGTTAATGGCAGTAAAGGCAAACCCGAGCAGCATGCAGGCAATAGCCAGTGTGCCTATGATTGTGGTATTATGCACAAAACTCAGTATGGCAAAAGCAATGATTCCGCCGGTAACGGTGCCTACAATACGCTGGTACGAACGCTGCTTGGTAAGGCCGTAACCGGGACGCATTATCACGATAATGGTGAGTAATATCCAGTATACATTTTGCAACGGAAATACAAGCCCAATGATAAAGCCGAGTGCAATAGTTATGGTAAGCCGCAGCGAATGCCTGAATATGGTAGACGAAAAACCCAGGTTCTCTTTTAAGGTTCGGAATGGGTAATATTCAGGAGCCAGGAATTTCTCAAGGTCCTTGTCTTTGCCTTTAAGGTCTTTCAGTTCTACCGATTCGCCGAGTGCACGTTCGATTATCTTTATTTTTTCAACCTGCTTTTCCGCATAGTGCAGCATGTTGGTAAGCATATATACACCTTCGGAAGCTTCTTCCCTCCCCAGATTCTGCTCGTATTCCTTTATGGCATTTTCCAGCGCTTCTATATTTTGTAACAACGGATGCTTTGGGATGTATTTCTTACGGTTAGCAAGGCTTTTAGACAGCTTTTTTAAAGATGACGCTAAATTATACGCCAGGTTTTGGTAGGTTTCCAATACTTTGGTATTCCCCCGAAACTTCTCGTTCAGCTTGCTGTGGTCAAACGATGTAGAAAGGGCGAGTTCCTGTATCTCCAGCAGGTAAATAAATACGAGGAGCATTTTCCTGTTCCGGTTTGATGTCCCTGCATTACTTTTACTGCGTATCAGCACCTCGCGTAGGTTTTCGTGTATGGTGTTAATTTCAACCTGAAGGTGCAGCTGTTTTTCAATTATTTTGGCACGGTCGGCATCGGCTGCCCACAGGTCACCACGCAGTTTCATGTATTTTGATGTCAGCTTCAGGCATTCCGCTAATTGCAATTCGGTATATCGGTGCGGACTCAGGTAATTAAACAGCAACGATATAGCGGTATAAATCAATCCGCCGCTAAAAACCAGCCCGGCACCCGTTACTATATCCCATCCTGTCCGTGTATGCCCGGTGGCAAGCGCTACTGCTAAAAGTCCGGAAAACGATACCATTGTGGCTCTCTGCCCATACACCGATATCATTGAAAGAAAAAATACCAGTAGTGTAATAATCGGGTAAAACAGCCATGGGAACGGATGCAGAATATTTACTATCAGGTTGCATCCTGCAACGATTAGTGATGCTACTATTAGTCCTTTTGCACGATGCGAAAGATTGCTGGGAATATCGGCTGGGTAAGCAAGAAACACACCAATGGCCACGGTAAAACCAACTTCGAACATGCCGAATTGTGACA
>JBQGDS010000453.1:0-1845 GCA_052039185.1 Flavobacterium sp. | reverse complement strand
TTTTCAAGAAAGAGTTTTTCTCAATAGAATTAATATTACTAAGTATTTTTTCAAGTTTCAAAATTAAGGTATTTATCAATACGATTATATAATTTTTAACATATATTTTAAAAATAAAAAACCACAATACTTAAAGCATTGTGGTTTTTTATTTAGTATATAAATCTTTACGAATTTACAAACTCAATAATATCTTCATTAAATTTATGTTTGTGGGTATAGTAAAGCCCGTGCGGAGCATCATCATATACTATGTACTGCGCATGCGGTATACGTTTGGCTGTTTCTTCCGATGAAGCATCAATTGGCACCGTCTGGTCTTCCTTACCGTGAATTATCAGCGTAGGTACTTTTACATTTGCCAAATCGGCTCTGAAATCAGTTGTTGACCACGCATTCATCGATTTTATCGTTGAGTAGCCTGATGCCTGCATAGCCAGGTTAAGGTCGTGCTGCAGTATTTCATCGCTAACCGGCTTACTGAAAACACCAACACCATAAAACATTTTGCCAAAGCCAGCCAGGAAATTAGGCCTGTCATCTTCAATCTGCTCCCTCATGGTATCAAACTGGTCTTTTGGCAATCCGGTCTGGTTATCGTCAGTTTTTAAGAGGTATGGTGTAACAGCACTTATAAAAGCAGCTTTGGTTACCCTGCCATCTGCATTATATTTTGAAAGGTATCGTGCTACTTCGCCCCCACCCATAGAAAAGCCTACGAGAGTAACATTTGTAAGATCAAGCTCTTCCAGCAGTAGTTTTATATCTGATGCGAAAGTATCGTAATCATATCCTTCCCACGGGCGTGACGAAAGTCCAAATCCACGGCGGTCATAGGCTATAACGCGTATGTTGTGTTTAGGCAGCTCGTTAAGCTGGTATTCCCACATCTGATAGTTAAGCGGCCAGCCGTGTATTAATACTACCGGCCTGCCTCTGCCAATATCCTGGTAAAATATATTCACTTCCTCCGAAGTACCGGAAAGGCTTACTGAATTGGTTGTAATAAAAGGCATAAGAGGATCATTTTTAATTAATAATGTGAAATTACTAATTACCCCTCCTACCAGTATTACAGTTAAGAAATTGTTGGCTGTTAATTAAAAAACAAAAATTACATAAACTTGCGCACTTCAGTTGAGTCAACTACATAACCACGTTGGTTGGTTTCACCTTCCACTAATTCCTGCAGCCCGCTTTTTTCTTCTTCCATCTGTATGTGGTACAGCTCTTCGTAATCTTTGGTATAAAGGGCATCAGGTACTACGTTGAGGTCGAAATATACAGTATGGTGGTGCTTTTTGGTATTAGCAATTATTGTAGTATAAAGCTCTACCTTACCTATATTCTTAATACTATTGTATTCCATTTCAATCAGGCCATAATTACCCGGCGCAATGGCATTTTTAGGATATTTAGCAAGCACACAGCCACATGAAGGCAACACCTTGTATATTTTTAAAGGCTCATCTCCGGTATTAGTAATTTTCATGATTACATTTTGCTTCTGGCCCTGTAATATCGGGTAATAATGCCTCACAGGATCTTCAATCTCTATAGTGGTCTTTGCAAGAAATTCGTTCTCTGATTCGCCGCGCCTGCATCCTGTTAACAGTGTAAGCGCCAAAAGGCAAAACAGTACCGGCTGAGATAAATATGTATTTTTGATCGTTTTCATAGCCTTGTTATTTAAAATATATTTCATCGCAGGCGACAGATTTATTTTTATATGCTTTTTGCTTAATAACTTCAACAGTAATTAGCTTGTCTTCAGGTTTAAGTTCAAAAGGCAAGATTATTTTGCTCTTTGAGAGATTTCCAACAGTAGTTACAATGGCTTCATAT
>JBQGDS010000452.1:0-5034 GCA_052039185.1 Flavobacterium sp. | reverse complement strand
TTGTCTTTTTATAGGGCCCGACATATCTTCAATATCCTGCTTTACCTGTTCAATTTCCTGGGTAATCGAATTTGATGTATCGTCGTTGCCTATTTCGGTAAATGTTTTTTTAAGATCATCAATATCGGCGCTACGGTGTATTTCCGCCTTAAGATCATTAGTTGCATTTTTAAGCTGCTGCATTCCCTTGCCGAGTGTACGTGCTATTTCAGGTATTTTGTCTGACCCGAAAAGCATAAGCACTACCAGTATCATAAAAACAAACTCTCCTCCTCCTATTCCAAACATAACTTTAGGATTTTTGAACCACAAAGGTAACGATAATTACATTTTTAAAGGGCATATATCTAAGTTTAACGTATCTACTTCTTTACACGTAGCTTTACCAGGATATCAAAACTTATTAAATGCTGGTATTTAAATTCTGACGACGGATATACATTATAAACTGACGGGCTGTATACAATACCAGCATGAAGATAACGGTTTATCTGGTGGTACGCATTTAAGATAAATCCAAGCCCATGGCTTATTTTAGTAATGGGCTGCCTGGTATAGTCAGCTTCTGTACCCGGAGACTGATTAGGCGGCCATTAATAATCTTGATTTATAACTTTCCATTGATTTTTGGCATAGTTAACACCATAACCGACGGTAAAGCGGTTGAACTTATAATTATCAGTTAGCGTGAAATTAAAAATATCGGCCGATTCATAAGCGCCATCCCTGCTTATTGGCAATGGCAATGGAACTAAAAAGTCGGTCGCGGCACTGGCTCCCAGTTTAAGGTATTTATGATCGTTATAATAATAACTTAAACCTGCCGAGAAACCAAAGAAACCAAAATATCCCTGAGCCGATTCATTGCGTGGCTGCATATAAAAACCATTCATATAAGGAACTGAAAGTTCGGCGAATATCTGGCCTTTTTCAATAGGATACCTTTTATCGGCATACCGCTTAAAAAGCCTTCCCGGCATCGGCCTTAAAACTGTGATGGTATCATTAGCATCCAGGTTAATGGATTTACCGTAATAAAAACGCTTATGGTTGGTAAAATCTACCGCGTAGGCTACAGGGCACAACTGCATAAACAGCAGGTTACCAAATACAAACTTTGGTGACGGACCTGCCTTTACTGTAAAATCTTTAGTCAGCGTATCAGTAATAAGTGTAACCTGCATATCCTGTTTTGAGCGGGGCAGTTTCAGTTTAGCTGGTAAAGTATATATACTGTCATTTATTTTAGCTTTCGCGCCGGGCGTTTTAGAATAGAATTTTGCGCTGTAGGTTTCCTGCTAAAAATAGTAGCGCAGGAAGTAAGGCTGAGCACCCCAACTAACAGGAATAATAAATCTGATCTTTTTCATAGCAGGTAAGACATATGATTATCAAAAAGATAATCAACCCAATATTAAATAAAAATCCCCATACTTTCGCATGGGGATTCTAATTTCATTATTCTGACACTACTCTGCAGCAGCAGTTTCTGCATCTTTATTTATCTTTTTTACCAAGCCCTGTAGCACATTGCCCGGACCAACTTCGGTAAATAACGTAGCGCCGTCGGTAATCATATTTTGTACGCTTTGTGTCCATTTTACCGGAGCAGTAAGCTGAATAATAAGGTTTGACTTGATTTCTTCAGGGTTTGTTACTGCGGTAGCCGGCACATTTTGGTACACGGGGCATAGCGGGGTGCTAAAATTAGTTGCGGCAATGGCTTCAGCCAGTTCCTCACGGGCAGGTTCCATCATCGGTGAATGAAATGCGCCACCTACCGGTAATATAAGCGCCCTTTTAGCTCCCGCAGCCTTCATGGCCTCACATGCACGCTCTACCGCCGAAGTTTCGCCGGAAATAACAAGCTGACCCGGGCAGTTGTAGTTAGCAGCAACCACTATACCTTCTATCGATTCGCATACATCCTCCACTACCTTATCTTCAAGGCCAAGTACGGCTGCCATTGTAGACGGTGTTATTTCACAGGCTTTCTGCATCGCAAGCGCACGCTGGCTTACCAGTTTAAGTCCATCTTCAAACGTCATTGCACCTGCTGCCACAAGTGCCGAAAATTCGCCAAGTGAGTGTCCCGCTACCATTTCAGGCTTGAAACTGTCCCCAAGTGTTTTGGCTAATATTACCGAATGTAAAAACACGGCCGGCTGTGTAACCTTGGTTTCTTTTAGCTGTTCGGCAGTACCTTCAAACATAATATCGGTAATGCGGAAACCTAATATATCGTTGGCTTTTTCAAAAAGCGCTTTGGCCTCGGCTGATTTTTCGTACAGGTCTTTGCCCATTCCTGTAAACTGGGCACCCTGCCCCGGGAATACATATGCTTTCATTATTGTTCAGTTTGTTTAAGGCAAAAATAGCTTTTTTATTTAGATTGCCCTATGGCAGAAAAAAACCGGCTCACGCAATTGCAGAAACCGGTTTAGGTACATAAACAAACTTATCTATAAAACTATCGTATTACAACACAAAGTATGGATTTTTGAGCGGCTCAACGTCCGTAAGCCTTTTAGTTTCTGATTCAGGGACACCGTCCAATTCGTTGCGGTATTCATAAACCATCTGCATCAGGTTCTGCTCAATATTTCCAGATATGGTAAGCATAGGTGTATCTGTAGGCCTGTTCTCGAAAGGATCCTGAAGATGGATAGCCATTTTTTCGATTAGGAAACATGCCGCAGCTATCATAGCTACCACCGGAATCTGCATCCAGCCAAGGAAATCTGTGAGCCCAAACGGCAGGAGGATAATAAATAAACACAACGTAAACCTAATGTACATACTATATGTAGTAGGGAAAATTGTATTTTTAATACGCTCACATTTACCCATGCTGTCACACAGGCGGGTAAGTGTATTATCAATCTCTACCTGCTGGTAAGTATTTAGCCTGTCTTCCTGTTTAGCCCTTTTCAGTTCTTTGGCATGCAGCATAAGAATTGCATTAGGTATATGCTTATGGTTTTTAAGGAAATCATATTCTTCTGCATCTACAAGCCCTTTGGTTATTGTAAGCGCATCTTTACCTCTTAGTGATTGCGACAGTGCATAACACCATGCTGCCTGCCTCTTGGCAAATCGCTCTTTAAAATCATTGGCACTTACAGAAAAATCAGGGTCTTTATAAAACGCAATAACCTGGCGCAGCAATGTACGCGAATCATTAACTATGGCACCCCAAACTATCCTGGCTTCCCACCAGCGGTCATAAGCCTGGTTAGATTTAAAAGCCAGCAGCAACGATATAATTGTACCTATAATAGTAGGCACGGCTATGGGAATATCAATAGAAAAAGCATGATAAAAATGGTGTATTATTTCAAAGCCTATAGTATAGGCTATAACCAGTGCCAGCTCAATCTTTATCTTTCCAAGTACATATGTTAGCGGTATTCTCTTTTTCAGCAGCATAATTCAGTCTTTTACCTTTTTAAACTTCAGCCCTTGCAGGCTCTTCATAAATAGACAGCACTGGCAGGCCCAGCGAGTCGTTAATTAAAAACTCCGAAATCTTTTTTTTTACAGGTTTGCGGGTTTCTATCAGCACATCAATATTATTTTGTTCAATGGCTGCCAGCAGGTCATTTTCAAGCGTTTTTACACTCTGCCCTTCATCAAGCCTGGCGCTGCTCACTATTTTCATATTAAACTGTCCGTTAACCATGCGGTGCAGTTCTCGCATACCAACCTGTGCAGCCTTATGCTCAATATACAGTGCATTGTTAAGGTTAGGTTTTTTCTCTTCGCCCGTGTGTAGTATAGGCATGCGGCTTTTTACCATCAGGTTCAGGCAGTATGTATGTATTTTTCTTTTCTCAGCGCGGTAAGACCTGGTAATTATAATAAGATCAGTATTCAGATATTCCATCAGGTTTTTAAGCAATGGCCCAGAAATACCAAACTGGTCGTGTATGGCAAGCCTACAGTTGGGTGCATGTGCAACAACTTCATAGCATTTATCGGCCACCTGACGCTGAGCCTCGGTAAATGAACGCCCCATTTTTTGCAGGGTGTATCCTGCCGAGTAGGTATCTTCAGCCTCTTTTAAGTTCAGTAACGTAATTGTGCAGTTTGTCCCGGTAGATTGAGCCACAGCAGCTTCAACAGCATTTATAAGGTCAGCTTCAAACGTGGTAGGAATCAGTATGCTTTTCATGTTATATACGTTTTGATTACGTATACAAAGCAACAACCACTACATGAAAACGAGTTTAAATTTAAATTAGAAAATTCTAAGATTTTACATTAGAATTTTTAATGTCGGGGCGGTTAAAGATAATAGTGAAGACGGTTCCCTTATCAGGCTCAGACTGTACCTGGAGTTCGCCATTGTGCATCCTGATGATTTTCATGGCCAAAGGCAACCCTAACCCATAGCCGGTATATCTTGATGCCTTTTTGCCTCGGAAGAAAGGTTCATAAAGATAAGGAATGTCTTCCGGTGGTATACCAATACCAATATCGGTAATTACAATCTTGATATTTTTCCTGTCGGCAGTAAGTGTTACAAAAACCTCTTCGTTATCAGAATATTTAACGCCGTTGGTAATTATGTTGCCAATGGCAAGTTCCAGTAAAGGCCTGTTACATGGCAATGCCAGCAGGCTATCGTCCTCCGGAATTGAAGCCAGCTTAATGGTTACACGGTTATCAGGATATAATTTATCCAGTCCGCATTTTACTTCCATCAGCAATTCATCTATCCGTACCACATCCTGCACCTGCTTTTGCCCATCATAACCGGTTTGGGTTAGTTTCAGCAGGCTTTCGGTAAGGTTACCCAGCCTTGTCGCCTGCCTGTTGATGTTTTCAAGCGCCGAAGCATATTCTTCCGGCTGACGCTCCTTTAGCAAGGCTATTTCAGTTTCGGAAATTATGGTAGTTATAGGCGTTTTAAGTTCGTGCGATGCATTATTAATAAAGTTAGCCTGTATCTCAAAACTGGTTTCAAGGCGATCCAGCATGTCATTAAACGTACGGGTAAGGTCGGCTATTTCATCATGGTCTTCGGTTCCT
>JBQGDS010000451.1:0-10743 GCA_052039185.1 Flavobacterium sp. | reverse complement strand
AAAAAGGCAGGTACAGCAAATCCTGTTTTTGTGCTTGACGAAATTGATAAGCTTACCAGCAGCCATACCGGCGACCCTTCATCAGCATTGCTGGAAGTGCTAGATCCCGAACAAAATTCGGAATTCTACGATAATTTCCTTGAAATGGGCTTTGACCTGAGCAAGGTTATGTTTATTGCCACATCTAACAATATGGGCAACATACAGCCTGCATTGCGCGACAGGATGGAAATTATAAACATGACAGGTTATACCATAGAAGAGAAAGTTGAGATTGCCAGAAAACACCTGTTGCCAAAACAGTTAAAAGAACACGGCCTTAAAGCTAAAGACCTTACCGTAGGCAGAAAACAGCTTGAGAAAATTGTGGTAGGATATACGCGGGAGTCGGGTGTTCGTGGGCTTGAAAGGCAGATAGCCAAACTGGTTCGCGGTATAGCCAAATCTATCGCTATGGAAGAGGAATACAACGTAAAATTAACTGATGAAGATGTAATTAAAATACTTGGCGCTCCGCGTATGGAACGCGATAAGTATGAAAATAATGAAGTGGCAGGTGTTGTTACCGGCCTCGCCTGGACAAGTGTAGGCGGTGATATACTTTTTATAGAATCTATCCTTTCTAAAGGAAAGGGGCATATGACCATGACTGGTAACCTTGGTTCGGTAATGAAGGAATCTGCCACAATTGCCCTTGAATATATAAAGGCTAATGCCGAGCAGCTTGGTATTAGTCCTGAGGTAATAAGCAATTACAATGTACACATACACGTTCCTGAAGGCGCTACGCCTAAAGACGGGCCGAGTGCCGGGGTGGCAATGCTTACATCGTTAGTGTCTTCATTTACACAGAAAAGAGTGAAGAAACACTTGGCAATGACGGGCGAAATTACACTTCGTGGTCGTGTACTACCAGTGGGTGGAATTAAAGAAAAGATATTAGCCGCTAAAAGTGCTAATATTAAAGAGATAATAATGTGTGCTGAAAATAAGCGCGATGTAGATGAAATAAAACCTGAATATCTTGAAGGTTTAACCTTCCTCTACGTAAGGGAAATGAGCGAAGTAGTAAAACACGCTATTACCGACCAAAAGGTAAAAAATGCTAAAACATTATAAGTAATAGCCGGTACTAGTACCGGCTCTTTTGTTTTTGGGTGGAATTAAATAAACAAATTAACGCCTAAACAAATCCGTATAAAAATAATATCTTCGCGTCTGCGTTATATAGCAGCGATATTATATTTCCTGAAATGTTTAAAATACTGTTTTCTTACCTTTTTTTATTTTGCAGTACTGTGTCTTTTGCGCAAATAGGGGGTAAGCATACCTACCAGTTTTTAAATTTGGTAACATCGCCTCGTCAGGCCGCATTAGGTGGTAAAATTGTTACCCTTTATGATTATGATGTTAATCAGGGTATCTTTAATCCGGCAACTATAAATCCGGAAATGGATAATCATCTTTCAGTAAATTACGGCAGTTATTTCGGAGAGGTAAATTATGGTACGGCTGCTTATGCTTATACTTGGGACAGGCACGTGCAAACCTTCCATATGGGAGTAAACTATGTAAACTACGGTACCTTTGAAGGTCGGGATGAAACAGGTTTACTTACTGGGGATTTTACGGGAAGTGAGATAGCGCTGTCGTTTGGCTATGCCTATAATATTCCTTGGACGGATATTTTTGTTGGTGCCAATGCCAAGCTTATTTCTTCAACACTGGAAAGTTATAATTCCTTTGGTGCTGCGCTGGATATTGGCGCAATATATATTGATGATGTAAACGATATTAATATAGGTATTGCCATACGTAATATCGGCACACAAATTACTACCTATGCCGGGCAGCGGGAAACACTGCCGCTTGAAATTATTGCAGGAATATCTCAGGAAGTAGAAAACGTGCCTGTACGCTGGCATATAACGCTGGAAAATCTTCAGCAGTGGAATATAGCTTTCAGCAACCCCAACCGCGCTGAACAAAGTATTGATGGCGGTAGCACCGAAGAAAAAGTATCTTTTTTTAATAATGCACTTCGCCACGTTATAGTAGGTGCCGAACTTTTCCCGGGAAAAAGCTTTAACTTGCGCGTAGGTTATAATTTCAGGAGAGGCGAGGAGTTACGTATTGTTGACCAGCGTAATTTTTCAGGAATATCAGCAGGATTAAGCTTAAGGTTCAACAAACTGCGTTTTGATTATTCTTACTCAAGGTACACGCTTGCCGGCAATACCAGCCTTTTCGGTTTAATGATAAATCTTCAATAATTTTGGATAAAAAAATTACAATTGCCATAGACGGCTTTTCATCTACAGGTAAAAGTACGCTTGCCAAACAGCTTGCGAGGCATCTTGGCTATGTATATGTTGATACAGGCGCTATGTATCGTGCTGTAGCTTATTTTGCCATGCAAAATGGCTTTATAGATAAAGATCATTTTGATAAACATGCGCTTATTGCTAAACTTCCTGAAATAAGCCTGCAGTTCCTCTTTAATCCTGATCTTGGCTTTGCTGAAATTTATCTTAATGAAGTAAATGTAGAAACAAATGTGCGTACGCTCGAAGTTTCAAATTACGTAAGCCGTGTAGCCGAAGTGTCAGAAGTGCGCGCCAAACTGGTAGAGCAGCAAAAACACATGGGCGACCATAAGGGCATAGTTATGGATGGCCGCGATATAGGAACGGTAGTGTTTCCTGATGCAGAACTTAAGCTGTTTATGACTGCCAGTCCTGAGACCCGTGCCCATCGTCGTTTTGACGAACTTACTGCAAAGGGGCAGCAGGTAATTTTTGAAGAGGTTTTAAAAAACGTGCAGGAACGTGATTATATAGATTCTCACCGTGAAGATTCTCCACTTGTAAAAGCAGATGATGCTATTGAGATTGATAACTCTCACCTTAGTATAGAAGAACAATTTGATAAAGTATTGGCACTTGTAAATCGGGCTGCTCAACTTTAACGTAATAGTTCTTTTGAATATCCTTTTTTTATTAATAGTTTTACGACCTGTTAATAAAATGTTAATCCGATAAAGATATATATGGGAATTAAGAATCGTCTGGTGGCAATGAGTTTCCTCCAGTTTTTTGTGTGGGGAGCATGGCTTATTACAATTGCCAACTACTGGTTTGGTACAAAACATTGGGATAATACACAATTTGGGCTTGTATTTGGTACAATGGGTATATCATCTATATTTATGCCTATCCTAACAGGTATAGTTGCTGATAGGTGGATAAATGCAGAAAAACTGTACGGTGTATTACATATTCTATATGGGGTAGTGCTTTTTAGTTTACCTGAAGTGAATGACCCATCAACTTTTATTTATACTATGCTGCTTGCAATGTGCTTCTATATGCCTACTATAGCACTAAGTAATTCTATATCTTACACAGGGCTAAAAAATTCAGGAAAAGATGTTGTTAAAGATTTTCCGCCTATACGGGTTTGGGGTACTGTTGGTTTTATTGCTGCTATGTGGATAACTAACCTTACAGGTAGTAAAGCAAATGAATATCAATTTTATATTGGAGGAATATTCGCTATTATACTTGGTATTTATGCATTCACACTTCCAAAGTGTCCGCCACCAAATAATAAGGTGAATGCAACACTTATTGAAACCCTAGGCCTTGAGGCATTCAAGTTATTTGGTATCTATAAAATTGCATTGTTTTTTATATTTTCAATGTTTTTAGGTGGAGCCTTACAGCTTACGAATGCTTATGGTGACGTTTTTCTTGATGAATTTAAGCATTTTCCAAAATATGCCGGTTCATTTGTGGTAGAATATTCCACAATCATTATGTCAATTTCTCAAATCTCTGAAACTCTTTTCATTCTTGCTATACCTTTCTTCCTGAAACGTTTCGGTATAAAACAGGTAATGCTTATCAGTATGCTGGCATGGGTTTTAAGGTTTGGGCTATTTGCTTATGGTGATCCTACAACCGGCCTGTGGATGATTATACTATCATGTATAGTTTATGGTATGGCATTCGACTTTTTCAACGTATCAGGTTCATTATTTATTGAAACCAGCACAAGCGCTAAGATACGTTCGTCTGCACAGGGAATCTTTATGATGATGACCAATGGTTTTGGAGCGGTAATAGGCAGCTTTACAGCTGGCTGGATGATTGACAAATATTTTACAAAATCATTTATAAATACTACCGACCTTGCAGCACATCTTGACACAACTGTTGATAATGCTGCCATGGCGCAATTTGTAGCAAAAAGCCAGGTAACTGTAGATGCCCAGGGTATATTCAGTAAACCTATAATGATGCGTGAGTGGCATGATATATGGCTTTCTTTCGCAGTTTATGCATTGGTAATTGCAATTGCTTTCGCAATACTATTCAAGCACAAGCACGATCCTAAAGCTGTTGAAAACGTAACACATTAATATAATAAAGCCTCACATTTTGAGGCTTTTATTTTAAGATTAAAATAATTTTTTACAATTTAATAAATGAAAAAACTTTACCTTTTTTTATTACTTACATTCACCTTAGTATCTAATAGTCAATGTTGGGACTTAACTGAATCACTAACAACAGGATTTACTAAAATTAAATTTTTTGATAACCAAACAGGTATTGCTTTCGGATCTGGCAGTATGATCAGGACAACTGACGGTGGCGCTAATTGGAATTTAGTAAGATTACCTGCAACATCTACTGGTGGTCAAATGTTTACAGATATTGCAATGCTTAGCATTAATGCTGCTATTGTTTATGGTGAACAAGGCACATTATTAAAGACCATTAATAAAGGACTATCGTGGGAACCTATACCTTTGAATATTAAAGGTTTTGAGAATATTACAGGAATAGATTTCATAGATGGTAATGTAGGATACTTGAAATGTAATTCAACAGGATCAAATTATTTTATGAAAACTATTGATGGTGGAGAAAACTGGACTATTATACTAAATGATGTTTATGGTAACGTTCTTAGAAATGATAAAATCCGTTTTTATAACGAACTTATCGGTTACTCTTGGGGAATGTATGGGTTACATAAAACTATTGATGGCGGTATATCATGGTCAAATATAGTTGTACCGGCTAACTTTAAAGAAATCAAATTAACACATTCAGGCTCACTAATTCTTTGTACAAATAATGGTTTATCAAAATTTTACATATCTAATAATGGCGGACAAACGTGGGAGCAAATACAGCAATTGTCGTCAGATAACGGTATTTATATTACTTCAACAGCATTTGAAATTTTTGGAAATAAAATTTACTTACTTTCTGAAACTTACAATACCACACCATTTCAGAAACACCTTTTATCCTATGACATTAGTTCAACAAGTATTTCTACCCAAAACCTTGGGTTACAATTAAACAAATTGGTAGATATAAATGTTGTTAATAGTAATATAATATTTATAATTGGCAGTCATGGTTTTGGTTATATGTATGGTGAAGGAAGACAAATAATTAAATCCGATAATGGAGGTATTTCTTGGTTGGAACTTGATTCAATTTTATTTACAGATTCTAATAATGATTTTAAAATATTCCAAAATAATTCTACAACGTTCACCGGGGGCAGAACACGTGATATAGGAACAGAAACGTATTTTTATATTTATACATCTGTTAATGATGGCGCAACTTGGCAACAAAAATTAAAAGTTGAAGGTTATAATGCCAATTTAGTACATGCTGAAAACAATTATATTTCTTATACTATTTATAGAAATAATATGTATCACTTTTGTGAATCTTTTGATTTAGGTAATACATGGAGTGTTAATACGATAAATAATCCAGAATATTCTTTTTCTGGATTGAAGCAAATAAATCAAAACACTTTATTATTAAGCAATAATATAAATTCTTATATTTCCTTTGATAAAGGAGTTACATGGACAACAATACCCAGGCCATTTGTGCCAAATGTAAGCTTTAGCAGATTTAAATATGTGAGCCAGTCAGAAGTATACGCTTATGGATTATATAATAATTGGCCCGTAAATTATAGCTATTATCTTTATAAATCTACAGATCTTGGCCAATCATGGTCTGAGGTACTTGTAATTCCCGCTTACAATGGCGCTAATCAAGGTTCGATAGGTAGTGAAACTAATTTTCATAATAATTGGGCATTTATCTCTACAGGCTTTGGTAAATTTTATAAAGCAAATCTGCAGACAGGTACATACAGCTTACATAATGTTATAAATCCTTTGACCGGTGTAGAAGATATGATATCAGAAAATAGTTTATATATTATTAATGATACTAATTGGATTCATAAAGGGTTGTGTATTATAAGTTTTAGTAATGATCAGGGTCAAACATGGAAAAAAGTATCTTCTTTATGTCATAATGGAGTATTATATAATCAAGCAAATAATGAAATTGTAGTGTATGATAAAGGGGCTGGAGGAATTTTACGTCACAAGGGCTATATGCCGACTCCACCAAAAATTTTAGGTAATACTTCTCCTGTTATTAATACTGTCCAAACTTATTACATTACAAATGACAGGTCAGCGAAAGCGATATGGAATGTTGTAGGAGGGACTATTGTTAATGATTCTAGTCCTAACGATTATATAGAAGTACTATGGAATCAAGAAGGTAATTATACAATTGAAGCCAAATACATTAATAGCTGTGGTGAATCAACTTCATATTCAAAAGATATAACTGTTTACAGTACATTATCAAATTCTACAGTAAATATCGACAATATAAACATATATCCTAATCCATTTAATAATGAAGTGAAAATAGAGACAACTGGTCTAATTGGTGATAAACTGGATATTAAAATC
Source organism: Flavobacterium sp. (assembly GCA_052039185.1). Lineage (GTDB taxonomy): Bacteria > Bacteroidota > Bacteroidia > Flavobacteriales > Flavobacteriaceae > Flavobacterium. Next base: position 3,923 of record JBQGDS010000451.1, on the reverse strand, counting down.
ATTTCATTGACAGGACAAACAATTTTTTCTAACACATTCATAAATAGCGAAAATATAATTATAGATAATTTAGACTATATTTCACCTGGAATGTATTTGATTATTATTAACGACGATAATAATCAATATTTTAGAAAAATTCTTAAAATGTAAATTATACTAAAAAATAAAAGCCTCACATTTTGAGGCTTTTATTTTTTAGCAACTATTCTTCCGGCTGCTGCGCTTACCAGTACTACCATAATGTAATTGATAAGTGTAGGTTCAGCGTAGTAGCCCGTGTCCGATTCATTCCTGTAGAAATACTTGTAAATCATATTTCTTTCGTCAAATTCACAAGTATCACAAAAATAGGTGTTGCATATGTAATGGTCTGCAATTAACATAACAATCAAGCATGCAATAAAAGTTATAAAACCGTGTAATGTACGTTTTTCTACCATAGGTGAGAACTAAGGGTTATTTACAAATGTATATATAAGTTTAATGTATATTAGTTGTTTGTAAATCAAAAAAATAGTACTACCTTTGCGCACCTTTTGGCAGATGTGGTTTCCTTAAGGTTATTAAATATTTTTATGTAAAACGCTTCTGTTGTTTTACTGCTGCACGAAACCCGGTACAACACAGGATACAAATTAAATTTTCAGCATGTCTGAGCAAACTAAAACAAAAGAAGAATTTTTACAGGAGTTTAACTGGCATAACTTCGAAGAAGGTATTGATCCGGTAGATGAGCAAAACCTGAGAGAATTCGAAAACTTAGTTGAAAAAACTTTCATTTCAACTGAAGGTGATGAGGTAGTAGAAGGTAAAGTAGTAAGAATCACTGACAGGGACGCGATTGTTGATATCAACGCAAAATCGGAAGGTGTTATTTCTCTTAACGAATTCCGTTACAACCCGAACCTTAAAGTTGGGGACAAAGTAGAAGTACTTATTGATGTTCGTGAAGATAAATCAGGACAGCTTGTACTTTCTCACAAAAAAGCACGTACAATCAAAGCGTGGGACAGGGTTATCAATGCTAACGAAACAGGTGAAATCGTTAATGGTTTTGTTAAGTGCAGGACTAAGGGCGGTATGATCGTTGATGTTTTCGGTATCGAAGCATTCCTTCCTGGTTCTCAGATAGACGTAAAACCAATCAGGGATTACGATCAGTATGTTAACAAAACTATGGAGTTCAAAGTTGTTAAGATCAACCACGAATTCAAGAACGTAGTAGTATCTCACAAAGCGCTTATCGAAGCTGATATCGAAGTTCAGAAGAAAGAGATCATCGGCCAGCTTGAAAAAGGCCAGGTACTTGAAGGTGTTGTTAAAAACATTACTTCTTACGGTGTATTCATCGACCTTGGAGGTGTTGACGGTCTTATCCACATCACTGACCTTTCTTGGAGCCGTATCAACCATCCAAGCGAAGTTCTTGAGCTTGACCAGAAACTTAACGTTGTTATCCTTGACTTTGATGACGAGAAAACACGTATCCAGCTTGGTCTTAAGCAGCTTCACGCTCACCCGTGGGATGCACTTGATGCAAACCTTGCAGTAGGCGATAAAGTAAAAGGTAAAGTAGTGGTTATTGCTGACTACGGTGCGTTTATTGAAGTTGCTGAAGGTGTTGAAGGTCTTATCCACGTATCTGAAATGTCATGGTCTACTCACTTGCGTTCTGCACAGGACTTCGTGAAAGTAGGCGATGAGGTTGAAGCTGTAATACTTACACTTGACCGTGATGACCGCAAAATGTCTCTTGGCATTAAGCAGCTTTCACAAGATCCATGGACTGACATCACATCTAAATACCCTGTAGGTTCTAAGCACACAGGTACAGTAAGGAACTTCACTAACTTTGGTGTATTCGTTGAGCTTGAAGAAGGTATCGACGGACTTATCTATATCTCAGACCTTTCTTGGACTAAGAAAATTAAGCACCCAAGTGAGTTTGTTAACGTAGGTGACAAACTTGAGGTTGTAGTTCTTGAGCTTGATGTTGACGGACGTAAACTTTCTCTTGGCCACAAACAAACTCAGGCTAACCCTTGGGATAAGTATGAAGACAGCTTCGCGGTAGGTACTGTACATAATGGTACTATCTCTGAAATTGTTGACAAAGGCGCTACTGTAGAGTTTGGTGACGATATCGTTGCTTTCATCCCTACACGTCACCTTGAGAAAGAAGACGGTAAGAAACTTAAGAAAGGTGAAGCAGCTGATTTCAAAGTAATTGAATTCAATAAAGAATTCAAGCGCGTTGTAGCTTCTCACACTGCTACTTTCCGTGATGAGGAAGAGAAGAATGTAAGACAACAAGAGTCTAACAACACTTCATCTTCAAACAATGCAGAGAAAACCACTCTTGGTGATATCGATGCACTTGCTGAACTGAAAGAAAGAATGGAAAAAGGTGAAAACAAGTAATCTTTGATCCTTTATATATTGAAAAGCCTTTCCGGAAATGGAAGGGCTTTTTTATTTATAAGAGATTTAAAAAAAAAAAGATAGCCCTGCAAAATATGCAGGGCTACCACTCACAATTTCGGTATGAAAATTAAAGAACGAACAGGTTTATAGCTCCTATAACGGTACACAGCAATACTGTGAATATTAAAATCTTGAAAATTAATTTTGGTTTTTGCTGAGAAAGTACTGAGCCGTTAAACAGGCTGCATGATACCACCACAAAAAATAATTGTACCATTTGCTGTAGTGAAGTGCCATTCATTAATATGAGCATGGCTGCAATACCGCCCAGGCAGCTTTGTGCCAGTACGCTGATTGTAGAAAAGCCCATAAAACCTCTTTCATAATTGTCTGCATATTTTTGAAAAGTTCCCATAACTGTTTGTATTACTATTACAAGACAAAGGTATGGTTGCTAACAGGCTTAAAACATGATAATTATCATGGTTGCAGAATTATATTTACGGTATTATAATACAAGCTCGTCAAATAATTTCTGAGTTTTATTTTCCGGGTCATCGCACAAGCCGGGATGTGGCCTTGACGTTTGTATTACTGAACTTCGCACTGCAGTAAGCCAGCGAAAACGCTCGGGCACTTCAAGACGGGCTATAGGGCCGCCATCTTTAGCGCCTGCTGCAATTTTTTCAAATGATTCAAGGTTACGTCTCACCTGGTCTACATCTAATTCCGGCGATAAGCATAGCAGCTTTTCTTCGTTTATGGTATATAGTACACGAATAAATTTTTTCCTTTTGCAAAAAACCACAACACCGGCATTTACAAACTCTTCGCGTTCTACCCTTGGCACTACGCGAATCAAGGCATACTCATATAAGTGTTTCTCTTGCATGTTGTGCCTGGTTTACAAATAATTCAGAATTAGTAAGACGCGTGGTTAGAAACTGCACATATACATTCCGGATTTCGGTAGGTGTAAGGTCGGTTTCTTCCCATATAAGCCAGTCATCAGGAAGAAGGTTTACAATATCCTGTATCAGGGTTGGGGTAAGCAGTTTTTTATATTCTTCATCAGTTTCTTTTAACATTGATGCCTGTGGCAATAATACGTGGTCTTTTATTAATGTGAAGGGAACTTTAGCATGTCCTTCAGGATCAGAAAAAGAATGATGGAAGTACAGGCTTGCGCCATGGTCTATAAGCCACAAATCCTTATGCCAAATGAGCATATTGGTGTTACGGAAAGTACGGTCCACATTAGTAATATAGGCATCAAGCCACACTATCTGCGATGCCAGTTTGGCGTCTACAGCCGTAACAACAGGATCAAAATTTATTGCGCCTGAAAGGTAATGCAATCCCAGATTGATACCCTGGCTGTTTTGCAGCAGATCCTGAATTTCTTCATCAGCTTCAGTGCGGCCAAAAGCCTCATCAAGGTTGCAGAAAACCAACTCAGGAACAGGAAGTCCTAAAGCGCGGGCTATTTCCCCACC
>JBQGDS010000450.1:0-2555 GCA_052039185.1 Flavobacterium sp. | reverse complement strand
GCAGGAAAATAAAAAACCCTGCAAATCGTTGAGTTTGCAGGGTTTACACGTTTTTTTGTGGGTTTTTGAAAAATTTGGAAATGCTTGAAATTCGATTATTTTACCCTTTTCGTGGGGAGAGCAGGATTCGAACCTGCGAAGGTTTCCCAACGGATTTACAGTCCGTCCTCGTTGGCCGCTTGAGTATCTCCCCAAAACTTACAGCGAGTGTAAATCTTTTCGCCAATGCGGTTGCAAATATAGAACTGTTTTTTTAGTAAACAAACATATTTACGGGTATTTTGGAAACTAATTTTTAACCGCCTGTAACCAAGTAAAATAAAAAAATCTCCGTAAAGAGATTTTTTTATTTTATTGCGAAAATCAAGCTTAGCCCTTAAGCAGTTCGCTTACTTTACTTCTTAGTTCGGCGCCACGAAGGTCTTTAGCAACTATCACCCCTTTAGCATCTAATATAAATGTTGCAGGTATGCCGGTTATACCATACTGCCTGGCAATAGGATCTTGCCAATGCTTAAGGTTAGATACATGTGTCCATGTTAGTTTATCTGCAGCAATAGCTTGTTTCCATTTGTCTGCCTGGCCAGGCTGATCAAGAGATACACCAATGATATTAAGGCCCTTGCTATGCAAGTCATTATATAGTGCTACAACATTAGGGTTTTCCTTGCGGCATGGGCCACACCATGAAGCCCAGAAATCAATTATTGTCACCTTACCAAGCGATTGTTTTAACGATATCATTTTGCCGTCTGGTCCCGGAGCGCTGAAATCAGGTGCTATTTTACCCACGCTTACTGCTTCAGAAGCAGTTTTAGCTGCATCCTGACCTTGTTTCATTTGGGCTTCCTGCTCTTTGTATTTATTAATCTGATCAAGAAGTTCTTTGCCGTCTTTTGACTTCTTTAGTTTGCTACCCAGCTTATTGTACATAGCCATAAGTTCGTCACCGGTTTTTCCCTGTGCCATTTCCCTTATAATGAAAAGGTTTATGTAGGCATCCGGATTTTTATCAAAAAACTCAGTTTGTGCTTTTTTCTTTTCTTCACCAATAGTCTGCAGCTCTTTAGTAAGTCTGTTCATGGTAACGGTGTCCTGCTTTTGCATAGCATCCATATAAGCAGGCCTGTTTTTATCCATATAGGTTTTCGCCTTTTTGTCGGCTACCCTCACTTTATCCTGGTAATCTTGCAACAGGTCATTGTTAAACGTGCCACTTCTTTTAGAGAAACTAATAGTGTCCTTGTTTATTTCCATTTCAATTTCCCCAGGCTCAAGTATAAGTTCAGTACGGCCATTCTGCGGGCTGTCCATCATGCTTATAAAGTGCATTGAAGGTTCGGTGGTTGTGCCCTTAAAAACAAACTTGCCATTCTCAACTTTAGCAGTATCAATAGGGTGCGACCCCATATAGCCTCCCGGTTTTTCAAGCACAATGCTTTTCCCGTTTAATGAAGGGTCAACCTTACCAGAGATTTCGTATTCATTTTCGCCAAGCCTTTTGCATGATATGATCATGGCTGCCGAAGCAAAAATTAAAAGCGCTTTTTTCATATTTTTCTTTGAGTTTTAGTAAGTGCAAAAATATCTAAATATACTATTGAAGATGAAATTTGCATTGAAATATTTTATGCTGTTTCTGGCTGGTTTAATGTAGTTTTTACAGCTGTATTTTTAATGCCGGCGAAGCCTTTTTCCACATTTATCATGTTGTGGTAGCCCCTTGCTTTAAGTATGGATGCCATAATAACCGAACGGTACCCACCGGCACAATGCAGATAAAATTCTTCGTTTTTAGGTACTTCAGCCAGTTGTTCGTTAACAAAGTCAAGCGGAATGTTTATTGCGTTAATAACATGCCCCCCGGCAAATTCTCCTGGTTTTCTTGAATCTACTACCGGTTTTTCCTCAATTGCCATAGCTTCGGCAAATTCTTCCGGAGTTATTGAACGGATACTGTCTGTGTCAAACCCTGCTGCTTCCCAGGCTTCAATACCACCTTTAAGTATACCAAGCGTATTGTCAAATCCTACACGTGCCAGGCGGGTTATTGCCTCGCTTTCTTTTCCTTCGGGCACAATAAGTAACAGTGGTTGGTTTACATCACGAACCAAAGCGCCCACCCATGGTGCAAAATTACCGTTAAGCCCTATGGATATAGACCCGGGAATGTGTTTTTGTACAAAATCGTTTTCATGCCTTACATCTAGCACAAGGGCTTCTTGCGCTGCTGCTTTAAATTCAGCAGGAGAGAGTGGCGTTTGCGCTTTTTGCATAATGGTATCAAGGCTTTGATAGCCTTTAATATTCATCAATACATTTTGTGGGAAATAGGCAGGAGGTGCACCGAGGCCGTCAATAAGTTCTTTTATAAACTCATCTTTAGTCATGTCAACACGCAGTGCGTAGTTGGTTTTTTTCTGGTTCCCCAAAGTATCAGTAGTTTCCTTGCTCATGTTTTTACCACAGGCACTGCCTGCTCCATGGCTGGGGTACACAATAATATCATCAGGAAGTGGCATAATTTTGTTACGCAGTGAGTCAAATAAATGTGC
>JBQGDS010000449.1:0-3030 GCA_052039185.1 Flavobacterium sp. | reverse complement strand
TTAGTTGCTGTATTCAATAAGCTGATGGATACCGAAACACACAAAGAAATACACATTGCTGTAGTAATTGCAGCACAGGAAGGTGTTGCTTATTTAGAAAAAAACCTGCCTGACAACTGCCACCTGTGGATTGCAGCGCTTGATGAACGCCTTAACGAAAAGCAATACATTGTACCGGGGCTGGGCGATGCAGGTGACCTTGCCTATGGCAGTAAACTATAACTGCGAAAAGAAAAGGAACAGCGACACGCCTACAAGCAATAAAGGTATACCTTCCCTAACCCATGTGTTTTCCTGGCTTTCCAGGTAATTGGCTCCCATAATGGCGAGCGGCGCAAATGTAAATGCCAGGAAGCTGTTATTTTTATCTGCCGAAAGCACATATACTGCAACACCTATAAGAAAAGTATATATAATTTTTTTATAGGAAGCCTGCATGTTTAAAGGCTTGCCGGGAAGGGCCAGTATTTGTGTTACTGAGAACAAAACAGCAAAAGACGAAAATACCGCCAGAGCAATGTTTTGGTAAATATTTTCAAAATAGGTAAAATCAAAGCTTACCCTTATTTCATCATGCATGTGGTGGAAGAAATCCTTACCCAGCATTGATACTGCCATGGCATATATAATACCCACTGCGAAAAAAGCGATAAACGGTATGATCCAATTCCTGTAATCACGGTAAACGTGAAAGACAATAGATATAAATACCAATACTATAAAGAGTATACTCCAGAAATGAAATAGTGCTGCAGCAAATATCCAGAAAGAGGCATCAAATATTTTTTCTTTAGGCGTTATGAGCGACTGCAATGATATTAGCCTTCGTAACGCCAGCAATATCATGAAATTGGAGATAATAATGTTTATATTAACCAGCGTGGTAGGCAGCAGGATGAGAAACACCATAAAAAGAAACATGGCATAAGTATTTGCTTTACTCAGTGTATTGCGCCTTGTAATGAAGTTTACAAGGAATAATGACCCCGCCAGCAATGCCAGTAAACCTGCTTTTTGAAAGATAAGATAATAGTAATTTGTCCAGTAAGTGTCTTTAAACAGGTACAGAAAATAAAATAAAACCAGTACCGTGGCAATAATAATATAATTAATAGGTCTGGATTTACTAAAAACACTTGCTAACATGCGATTATTTTATACTTTTGTGGATGTAAATATAACACTTGTTTAAAGATGAAAGCATTTTTTGACGTACTCCAGTTTATTTTCGAAAAGATCCTATTTGCCCCGCTAGATATGTTCAGGGCACTTGAGCTTGAAAACTGGTGGCTTGCCAATATAATTACATGGATTTTTATAATCATATGCTGTGCGGCTACATGGTACTGGATCAAGCAGCTGCAGGTATTCAAGGCCAACAATGACGATGACCAGGATACCACAGCACATTCATTCCTTTCATAGGTCGAAACCGATATCTTTCCTATAATACATCTTATCAAAATGTAGTAATGCTATATTTTGATAAGATTTTTTTATGGCCTTACGGAAATCATCATCATAAGATGTTACTGCAATAACACGACCTCCGGCAGTTACCACTTCACCATCCTGTTGCTTAGTACCGGCATGAAATACCAGTGAGCCGTTTATTTTATCCAGGCCGGATATTACTTTACCCTTTTCATAATCTTCAGGGTAACCGCCCGATACTACCATAACCGTAGTTGCGCTGCGGCTGTCAATTTCTAACCCAACATTCTCTAAAGTTCCTGAACCGACAGCATCAAACAATTCTACCATATCCGATTTTATCCTTGGTATAACTACTTCGGTCTCGGGGTCGCCCATGCGTACATTATATTCAATAACGTATGGGTCATTGCCTACCTTTATAAGCCCTATAAATATAAATCCTTTATAATCTATATTCTGTTTTTTTAAACCCGCTATAGTAGGTTTTACAATTCGGGTTTCAATCTTTTCCATAAAGGCAGCATCTGCAAATGGTACCGGAGAAACGGCACCCATACCACCTGTGTTCAGGCCAGTATCGCCTTCACCTATCCTTTTATAATCTTTTGCAGTTGGCAGCAGTTTATAACTGTTTCCATCGGTAAGTACAAAACAGCTTATTTCAATTCCGTCAAGAAATTCTTCGATAACAACTTTTGCACTTGCCTCTCCAAATTTGGCATCGACCAACATGTTGCGTAATTCCTGCTGTGCTTCAGCAAGGTCTTGTATTATTAATACGCCTTTACCCGCAGCCAGCCCGTCAGCCTTTAATACATATGGCGGCTGTAGTGTAGTAAGGAAATCACAGCCTTGCTGTACCGTTTCTTTGGTAAAGCTGCCATAAGCTGCTGTAGGTATATTATTATCAGTCAGGAATATCTTTGCAAACTCCTTGCTGCCTTCCAACTGTGCGCCATGTTTTGACGGGCCAATAACGGGAACAGACTGTAACTGACTATCGGATTTAAAAAAGTCATAAATGCCTTTTACAAGCGGGTCTTCCGGGCCTACAACTACCATTTTAATATTCTCGTCAAGAACCAGTTTTTTTACGGCATCAAAATCGGTAGCGTTTATGTTTACATTATGCGCAATGCTGCCGGTTCCGGCATTTCCGGGTGCAACAAATAATTTAGTGCATAAAGGGCTTTGCAGCATTTTCCAGGCCAGGGCATGTTCCCTTCCGCCTGAACCAAGTAATAAAATTGTCATTGTAGTTGTGTGTTAGTGTGTGTTTAGTATGCTTTTTCCTCGCCCCTTATTGCATTATATACCGTCTGTAATATAATTTTTATATCTAAGAGTAAAGACCAGTTTTCAAGATAAAAGATATCGTATTTTACCCTGTATATTATATCTTGATCTGTTTCAACTTCTCCCCTGAAGCCTTTAGTTTGTGCCAGTCCTGTAATGCCCGGCTTAATGAAGTGCCTTACCATAAACTTATCTATCCGGCGCGCATACATTTCGGTATGACTTACCATATGCGGCCTTGGCCCTACTACTGACATATCTCCTAAAAGTACATTAAAAAACTGAGGGAGCTCATCA
>JBQGDS010000448.1:0-2339 GCA_052039185.1 Flavobacterium sp. | reverse complement strand
GTGTAATGCTATTATCCACGTGCTGCGCTGCTTTGATAACGATAACATTGTACACGTTGACGGCAGCGTGAACCCGATTCGCGATAAAGAAACCATTGATATAGAGCTTCAGCTGAAAGACCTTGAAACGGTAGAAAAACGCCTTGAAAAAGCGAAGAAAGCCGCTAAAGTAGGAAGTAAGGAAGCACAAGTAGAAGTAAGCCTGCTTGAAAAAATAAAAGATGCACTGCTACAGGCTAAATCTGCACGTACGGTTGAGCCGCAAAATGAGGAGGAAGAGAAACTTATTGAAAGCTTCCAGCTTATTACCACAAAGCCGGTACTTTATGTATGTAATGTAGACGAAGGCGCTGCTGCAACAGGTAACAAATATGTAGAGCAGGTGCGTGAGCTTGTAAAAGATGAAAATGCAGAGGTTATGTTTCTTGCGGTAGGTACCGAAGCTGATATTACCGAACTTGAGACCTATGAAGAACGCCAGATGTTTCTGGAAGACCTTGGTCTTAAAGAGCCGGGCGCTTCAGCACTAATCAGGTCGGCGTATAAGCTGCTTACCCTGCAAACGTATTTTACGGCAGGGGTTAAGGAAGTTCGCGCATGGACTATTAATGTGGGCGACACTGCGCCACAGGCTGCAGGTGTTATACATACCGATTTTGAAAAAGGCTTTATCCGTGCCGAAGTTATAGCCTTTGATGACTATGTTAGCTTTGGCTCTGAAGCAAAAGTAAAAGAAGCGGGAAAGCTAAGGGTAGAAGGTAAGGAATACATTGTGAAGGATGGTGATGTAATGCACTTCCGTTTTAATGTGTAATAGTACTAATATATTAGATACTAGTATTGAGATATAAGCCTGCAAACAGCAGGCTTTTTTTGTATATTTGGGTAAACATGAGTAAATGAAAAAACAACTCATCCTTTTGATTTTGTCATCGGTAACTTTTTTTGGCTGTAAAGAGTCGGCAATAGAATTTTATGGAACCAATTTTTATTTTATGGAACCGCAACCTATAAATGATTCAGAACTTAAAAAATTTCCCTCAAAATTTAGAGGTGTGTACCAAAGTGATAATAATGATATAATTGAAATTACTGATAATTATATTTACAGGCAATATGAAGGTGTATATACAGTTTCAAGGGCTGAGTTTGATTCGATAAGCAAAGAGAACATCTACGAAGGCGGGAAGTTAAAGTTCAATGATAACCAAGAAGTATTGACTGTTCAGGAACGGCATGACTCTGTAACGTTAAAGTCATTTTACAGAGATACAATTTTTGCGTTATCACAAAATCACAAAGCAAAGCGCATTAATGGCCATCTTGTGCTAAGCCATAAGGATTCTGTTTTTTGGAAAGTGAATATCCTCGCTGTAAAAAATGACAGCCTGAAATGGAAGAAACTGGGATCAAAAACAGATTATGCTTTTCTAAAATCATACATCAAGGATATTACTTCCAATGCTGATACTTCTGTAGTAAAGCTCAAGCCTACCCGCAGGGAGTTTTCTAAGTTACTCTCATCAGAAAATATAAAATGGAGCAGATATTATAAATCCAACAAAAAATAAAACATTAAACTATGAAAATACTAGCCCTCGCAGGAAGCAGCAGCAAAAATTCCATTAATAAAAAACTGGCAACCTATGCAGCCGGATTGTTCAACGCATCTGAAACTGCTATAATCGATCTTAATGACTATGAACTGCCTTTATTCAGCGTTGATAAAGAGAAAGAGTTGGGCAAGCCCGATGTGGCACGTGCTTTCCTTGATAAAATTGAATGGGCCGATGTTATTGTGCTTTCTGTTGCTGAACATAACGCAGGGCTAACAGCTGCCTTCAAAAATATTTATGACTGGGCTTCAAGGCAAAAAAAGGAAGTATGGGGGCATGTACCGATGTTATTACTTTCTACATCTCCCGGTAAAAGAGGAGGGCAAAGCGCAATGGAAGCAGCTAAAATAAGCCTGCCGTATTACGGCGCAAACATTAAGGCTACCTTCTCATTGCCGTCGTTCAACGAAAATTTTGATGTGGAAGCCGGACAAATATCAAATAAAGAGCTTGATGATACGTTAAAGGATAGTATCAGCAACTTTAACTATGAATAAAGGCTTTAAAAAGTTTTTACTATACTGTAAGCGTTTTGTATTCGGGCTCTTAGCCTTTGTACTATTGTACATTATTATGGCTTTTGTGCTTTCGTATATTCCTGTAAACACAAATCCCGATAAGGGAGATATAGCTATTTATATAAATTCTAATGGGGTACATACTGATATTGTAGTGACTGTAAAGAATGACCTAAAAGACTGGACCAAAGATATCCTGTATACA
>JBQGDS010000447.1:0-4597 GCA_052039185.1 Flavobacterium sp. | reverse complement strand
GCTCTAAAAATGAAGCCGCGAGGGCAATATATCCTAATGATTTTTCATACGGAAATCACGGTTACGCAATACTCGATATTTACAAAGACGGAACAAGTGAAGTATCTTACTTTGGGATAAAGGAAGGCAAAGAGGAAAAGCTTTTTGAAACTAAAATGCTCGTGAAACCGCAACCGGTTGTAAAACAATATCCCAATTCGTTTCCCGCTACGGTTACAACAACCATATACCCGCAGGAAATGGGTAAAAAAAGCGGTTTCTATAATTTTTTATTCGGCACGCATTATAGGGAATACTATGTAAAGCCCATACAGGCTAAAACGGTACTGCTCGACACACTTTACGGGGGGCTTACCCCTGTAAAAATGGGAGGCGGACACCAAACCATGTCACTCAGGCTACAGGACAAATCGGGCAAGGAATATGCCATGCGAGGGCTAAAAAAGAGTGCTACCCGTTTCCTTCAGGCGGTTGCTTTTAAACAACGTTTTGTAGGCGATACATTTGAGAACACATTTGCCGAAAGCTTCCTTATGGATTTTTACACAACAGCACACCCTTACCTGCCCATGACCACGGCCTACCTTGCCGCGAGTGCAGGTATATACCACACCAACCCGCAGTTGTACTATGTACCAAAACAAAATGCCCTTGGCGAATATAATGAACTGTATGGTGATGGCTTATATGTAATTGACGAGCATGTACACAAAGAGCACAGGGAAAAAGAAAACTTTGGCAATGCCGATGATATTGAAAATACTGAAAAAGTGCTTAAAAATCTGAATAAAGACCCTAAATACAGTATGGATGAACGGGCTTACATCAGGGCACGACTATTCGATATACTTATTGGCGACTGGGACAGGCATGCGGACCAATGGAAATGGTCGGTGTTTGAAAAAGACGGCAAAGTGCTTTACCGCCCTATACCAAAAGACCACGACCAGGCATTTACAAAGTATGACGGCGCGCTGCTAGGTATATTAATGAACATCCCTGCATTTCGCAACATGAAAACGTACAAGGATGATATACGAAATATTAAGTGGAATAATAAAGTACCCTATCCGCTAGACTTAGCCTTTATAACGCGTGCTGATGAAAAAGACTGGCTTGAGGAGGCAGAATACATACAAAACAACCTTACCGATGAAGCCATAGAAAAGGCTTTTGCCACAGTACCTGACGAAGTTAAAGATGAAACGCTGGAACATGTAAAAGCAAAGCTGAAAGCACGCAGGGCAAAGCTGGCTGATTTTGCATTGCGTTATCGTAAAGTTTTACTGGAAACGGTCCTGATTTCCGGAACCGATAAAAAGGAACGCTTTGTTATAACCCGACTGCCGGGGCAAACAAGAGTGCAAATGTACAGCACTGATAAAGACAAAGAAACGCTGTTACTGGATAAAACTTACAGCCGAAAAGAGACCAAAGAGCTATGGATTTACGGCCTTGATGATAACGATACTTTTGAAGTAAAAGGAAAAGCAGGCAGGAGGCCTATAAAACTAAGACTGCTGGGTGGGCAAAACCACGACAATTATGCAATTGAAGACGGAAAAAAAGTAAACATCTACGATTTTAAGAGCAAGGAAAACACGTATAATAATCAGGGCAATGCAAGGTTATTGCTTACTGATAATTATGAGACCAACATGTACGATTATAAAAAACCGGCATACAATGTTGTAGCCGGTTATCCTTCAGTTGGTTTTAATCCTGATGATGGCGTTAAGCTCGGTGCAAGTATAAACTATACCGTAAATAACTTTAACCGCAGGCCTTATTCGCAAAAGCACGTGGTAAAAGCACATTACTATTTTGCTACCAATGGTTTTGAACTGGGGTACAGGGGTAACTTCATGAATATATCTACAAAATGGAATTTTGCCCTCAATTTAGATTATACAAGTCCTAACTTTAGCATCAGTTATTTCGGGATGGGTAATGAAACACCAAATTTTGATGATGACCTGGGCATGAACTACAACCGTGTAAAGCTACAGGTATTCAGGGTAGCGCCGTCTATTTTCAGGCAAAGCCGTAACGGTAGTTTTATGGAACTGCAAAGTGTTTTTGAAACTATAGAAATTGATGGCACAAGTGGCCGTTACATAAACCAGCCCGGCATTGTAGATAATTATCTTTTTGAACACAGGCAGTTTGGCGGTGTAAATGCCAAATACAGCTTTGAAAACTATGATAATTCATCGCTGCCTGCACTGGGCATGTCGTTTTTTCTTTCAGGCGGGTGGAAAACCAGCTTTGATGAGATTGAAAAAAACTTTCCGCATGCCGAAGCAGGATTAAGGGTTATACACAAATTGATCCCTAATGATAAGCTGGTACTGAGTACTGCATTAGGCAGCAAAATGATTTTCAACAACCGGTTTGAATTTTACCAAGGGGCTGTACTGGGTGGCGATAATGACCTGAGGGCATACAGGCGCGAACGATTTACAGGCCGTAATTCGTTTTATCATACAACCGATGTGCGTTATACAATAGGCGACTGGAAAAGCAGCTTTATACCTTTGAAATATGGCTTATTTGGTGGATATGATTACGGCCGCGTATGGGTAAGCAATGATACTTCCGAAAAATGGCACCAGTCAGTAGGAGGAGGTTTATTCCTTAACGGGGTAGATATGATTACCGCCAGGGCATTTTACTTCCATGGTACAGATGGCGGCCGGTTTTCGTTCGGGTTAGGGTTTGTTTTTTAAACCCGGCACGGTAACGCTGTACAGCTTTCCTCCGCCCCTTTTGTCTTTCTCGTCTGTAATGAGGAGCGTAGTATCATCGGCAAAGCAAATGCCTTCTTTTTGGGTATGGTGGCTTAGCCTGTATTCCTGCATAACAGCTTTGGAAAAATCATTGGCTGTAAAACCGGTTACAAGCCAGTACCTGTCTCCTGCTAGCAGGACTGCGGTTGTACCGTCAGGACTTATATCGGCTGCCGTAACGGCGCATTTTTTATATACACCGCAGGTGTTTAGCATACCAATATTTTCAGCTGCAAAATCTCCTGCTCGGTTTGGCACACGATATACGGTAAGGTTTCCGTTAAAGCCTGAACTCCGGTTCTTGGTAAAAATGTAAAAATAGCCGGCACGCTCGTAAAATGCTTCGGCATCAAAAAAACGTTCTGATTTTTTTGGAGGAAATTCTGTTTGTTCAGGATAATGAAATATAGTAATTGCCGAGGCTTCAGCACTGGTTCCTGAAAGTGCGGTTTTATCTACTTTATATATCGCCAGGTTTTTCCTGTCGTTATCATTGTTGCCGAAATCGCCTATATAAATATTTCCTTCATTATCTGATGCAATATCTTCCCAGTCGTTATTCTTTACATTCGTAAGCTTTATTTCCTGCTGTATTTTGCCATCTTTGGCAATCCGGTAAATCTTGTCTTTATTTCCGCTGTCTTCCAATACCCACAGCTTCCCATCAGCATACTCAATACCTGAAACCTCCTTTAAGGGTAATTTCGCAATTTCATCTGTATCGGTATTTGTACCACAGGCTGTTAAAAAAACAAAAGGAATATATTTAAGCTTCATATGCAGATGTGTTTTAAGTAAAGTTACGGCACATTGGTAAACGTCATATTATT
Organism: Flavobacterium sp.; assembly: GCA_052039185.1. Taxonomy (GTDB): domain Bacteria; phylum Bacteroidota; class Bacteroidia; order Flavobacteriales; family Flavobacteriaceae; genus Flavobacterium. The sequence goes on along the minus strand of JBQGDS010000447.1, from coordinate 978 downwards.
TTTCTGACGTTTTTAACGAAAAAGCCGCCAGGAAAAGTATTTCCCCGGCGGCTGGTTGCATATAAATAGATAGTGGATGTCTCTTTTTAATTAAAACAGCGCCGAATCATACCATGGTGTTTCGCTCATACACTCTAATGTGCCCGGAAGACTTTGCGCTACAAATCGCCACCTGTAACAATCAGCAGGCAACTCAGGGTATGGTATAGCATACGCCATGAAGTTGTTAAAGTTATTACCTGTGCCGCAATCGTAAGTTATTACATTGCCTGTGCCGTTCTCAAGATCTTCGCAATCAACAAGGGTTTCTATTTCAAGCGACAGCATATACTGCCTTTTTTTGCCCATTGCACTGTACACATAAAACTCAAGAACAGGATTGCCAAAACCATTTTCAACATTTACAATGGTATAACCTGTAAGGTCAGGAAGGCAGCTTTTAGGTACATTTACTTTAGTATTAAATGCCTCATAAGCATTATTGTTTTTTTCTGCAACAAACATATCGGTATCGTCAGCAGAACATGAAACAAGAATAATAAAAAAGAACGGGAGCAAAAGTAATTTCTTCATGATTTTGTAGTAGTAGTTATCTTCTTCATTTAATTACGGGACAAACTTACACGCAGTATAAAATCCATAAAAAAAATTCCTTAAAAAAACGTTAAACTGCCTCTTTTTCACGTTAACCCGCATTATCTGCTGTTAATCAAGCGTTAATTCACACAGCCTTAAGGACTGTGATTGGTAACTTTATAAATAAAATTTTTAGTTATGAAAAAGATCACTTTTATAAAAATACTGCTTGTGGCGTTTCTGGCAACCGGTTTTACAGCCTGTAAAGACAAGGAAAAGGAAGTTGAAGAAATACAGGAACAGGGCGTTGGCGATGTTTATAATGAGGATGAACAGGGTGTGCAGCATGAAAATAGTGACAACCAGTTTCCTGAAAGCCGTAACGATAATAAAGAAGGAAAC
>JBQGDS010000446.1:0-11655 GCA_052039185.1 Flavobacterium sp. | reverse complement strand
CATTTTCATATTCTCAAAATCTGAACGTGATACAATTACTTCCTTATCGCGTCCCTGCAATACCTGTAATATAAAATCGGTATGTACCTCTTTCTGTTCTTCCATTGTAAGGAACAGGTGGTAATAGGTTTTATCCCATATTGGCAGTTGAAGCAGCGTGTTGGCAATTTTCAGGCTCAGGTCTTCAATTTCCTCATCAGAAAAAGCAGTGCGCAGGCCTTTATATTTCGTCCGTAGTTCTTTTTTATTCATCACTAAGTGTTTGCGAAATATGAAAAATGGCATCGCCCTGGAAAACAATAGGGGCGTCGTTAGAATTTATAATGTAGCCTGAATTAGGCGCCTTTACCTTATGTTCAAACTTTCCGAAAGGATCGGTAATACAGGCTATGGCTTCGCCCTTCTCAACAAATTTTCCCGCGTTGGTCTTATTCTGGAACAAGCCTGAATATTTAGCGCGTACCCAGCCTGATTTTTCAATGTATATCGATCGGCTTTGTGGTATATGAGCCCTTTTCCTGGGGTTTAGCATCCCGAAGTATTCCAGTATTCTTTTAGCGCCTTCCACACCTTCATGTGCAATATCGGTATTGATGTCTAACGATTTTCCGCCTTCAAACAGCAGCATTTTTACACCCAGCTTATCGCAAGCGCTACGGAAAGAGCCTGCAATGTTTTTAGAATACAACGTAAAGGGTGCATTAAAAACATCTGACAGGCGTTTCAGCTCATCATTACCGGGTACAATGCGTATCTGCGGAGCGTTAAAACGGCTGGCGCCTCCTGCATGAAAGTCAATACAGTAATCGGCAAAAGGCACTACTTCTTTCATGATGTAGTAGGCAAAACGGCTTGCCAGTGATCCTGTTTTGCTACCCGGGAAAACACGGTTAAGGTCGCGCCCGTCAGGAAACTCACGAGTTTTATTTACAAACCCAAACACATTAATAATTGGGATACAAATTATAGTTCCTTTTGCCGGCTTGTTTATTTTACGCACAATAAGCTGGCGTACGATTTCTACCCCGTTTATTTCATCACCGTGAAGGCCGGCGGTAAAAAGTATCACAGGGCCGTCTGCCTTGGCGCGTTCTACAATTATCGGGATTTTAAGCTTGGTCATGGTGTGCAGGCGGGCAATTTCCATGTTTATGGTTTTGCTTTCACCGGGCAGCACGGTTTCTTTCAGTATGGTAATTTCTCTGGGTTTGGCCATAATACTTGTGAAAAGATAAAAATAGGAAATTCCGGAATAATACTGCAACAATATAGCCTTTTCGGAGTTTAATGTTAAGCATTTCACTTTTGCCGGCTAAAAAATGTAAATTTGTTACATGCAAACCCCTTTGGAACTCCAGATACAAACCCTGCCCGACAGTCCCGGCGTTTACCAGTATTTCGACAAGGACGATAAGCTCCTGTACGTAGGTAAGGCCAAGAACCTGAAGAAAAGGGTAATGTCATACTTTAACAAGGTGCACGAAACCGGGCGTACCCGGGTTATGGTACGTAAAATTGTTTCTGTAAGGCACATCGTAGTGCCAACAGAGAGTGAGGCTCTGCTATTAGAGAACAACCTTATTAAAAAATTGCAGCCACGTTATAATGTGATGCTGAAAGACGATAAGACCTATCCTTGGATTTGTATTAAGAAAGAACCTTTCAGCCGTATATTTTCTACACGTACGGTTATTAAGGACGGGTCTGAATATTTTGGCCCGTATACCAGCTTTAAAACGGTACATACACTTCTTGATTTAATTAAAGAGCTGTATCCGCTGCGTACCTGTAATTACGATCTCAGCCCTGCTAATATCCGTTCGGGCAAATATAAAGTATGCCTTGAATACCATATAGGCAATTGTAAAGGCCCCTGCGAAGGGCTTGAACCGCTTGAGGTATACCAAAACCATGTGGATGCTATACGTGAAATATTAAAAGGCAACTTTAAGGAAAGCCTGAAAGATTTCAAAAAACTAATGCTGGACCTTGCAGCCGAAATGCGGTTTGAGGAGGCCCAGAAAATAAAACAGAAAATAGAAACGCTGGAAAACTACCAGGCACGTTCCACGGTTTTCAATCCTAAAATATCAAATCTTGATGTGTTCAGTATTGTTTCGGATGAGACCATGGCGTACATCAATTTTATACAGGTGTCCCACGGGGCAATCATCCGTTCGCACACTATGGAAATAAAGAAAAAACTGGACGAGCCCGATGAGGAACTTCTGGAAATAGGGGTGGTGGAACTGCGGGAGCGTTTCAGTCTCCGCAGTCGTGAAGTGCTGGTGCCTTTTCCTATTGATCTGGGCGAAGATGTAAAGGTTACCGTGCCTAAGCTGGGCGATAAAAAGCAGATACTGGACCTTAGCGAGCGCAATGCCCGTTTTTACCGTTTGGATCAGCTTAAGCAGATAAAAATTGTAGACCCTGACAGGCATACCAACAGGATAATGGGCCAGATGAAAAAAGACCTGCGCCTGCCCGAAGAGCCAAGGCATATTGAATGTTTTGACAACAGTAACATTCAGGGTACCAACCCGGTTTCGGCATGTGTGGTGTTCAAAGATGGTAAGCCAAGCAAAAAGGACTACAGGCATTTTAATATAAAAACGGTTGAAGGGCCTAACGATTTTGCCTCGATGGAAGAAGTGGTGTTCCGAAGATACCGTCGTTTGCTCGATGAAAATGAGCCATTGCCGCAACTGATAATTATTGACGGCGGTAAAGGCCCGTTGTCATCAGCCTTAAAAAGCCGTGACGATTTAGGCCTTCGAGGTAAAATAAGTATCATAGGCATTGCCAAACGACTGGAAGAAATATATTATCCCGGCGACCCGGTACCGATGTACCTTGATAAAAAATCAGAAACTTTAAAAATAATACAGCACCTGCGTAATGAGGCGCACCGTTTTGGTATTACTTTCCACAGGAATAAGCGAAGTAATAATGCACTAAAAACATCGGTAGAGGAAATTCCGGGTATAGGTGAGAAAACCATGGTTACATTGCTGAAACATTTTAAATCGGTTAAAAGGTTAAAAGAAGCGCCTGAAAGTGAAATTTCTAAGGTGGTTGGGCCTTCAAAAGCCAAAAAAATTACCGACTTTTACCATGTCAATCAAATTAAAAATGAATAAGCTCCTGCTCTTTATACTTTCATTTGCTTTCCTGCCTGTTTCGGCGCAGGAACACAAAAAACCTAAAGTGGGAGTTGTGCTTAGTGGCGGCGGGGCTAAAGGCCTTGCGCATATAGGAGTATTAAAGGTACTGGAAGAGGCAGGGGTTGAAGTTTCATATATAGGTGGTACAAGCATGGGTGCTATTATTGGCGGTTTGTATGCCTCGGGTTATTCCGCAAGGGAACTCGATTCCATTTTCCGCACACTCGACGCCGAGGCTATGCTTCAGGATTATACACCGCGTGGCTCTAAAAGCTTTTTCGAAAAAAGAAATGATGAACTCTATGCCATAACGCTGCCTTTTAAAAACTTCAGGCCGGGCATACCCACTGCATTATCCAAAGGGCTTTATAATTATACTACTATAAACAGGCTTACCAATCATGTACGGCACATCAGGGATTTCAGCAAGCTGCCAGTGCCTTTTGTATGTATTGCTACAGATATTGAAACCGGCGAAGAAGTAGTGCTGAAATCAGGCATACTGCCAGAAGCTATATTGGCCAGTGGAGCTTTTCCGTCATTATATTACCCGGTAGAAATTGGAGACAGACTGCTTATAGATGGCGGTGTTACCAACAATTATCCTATAGAAGAAGTGCGTAAAATGGGTGCTGACATAATTATTGGGGTGGACGTCCAAGACGGACTTAAAACACGTGACGAAATAAGGGGGGCTACCGGAGTACTGGTACAGATTAACAACTACCAGATGATCCAGAAAATGGAAGAAAAGCGCAAGCAGACTGATATTTATATAAAGCCGGATATTTCGGGATATACAGTAATATCATTTGACCTTGGGGCTGAGATTATTAAAAAAGGTGAACAGGCAGCCCTGCCATTTATTGAGAAACTTAAGCAGCTTGGAGTGGGCCACCCAATAGAAAAGCCATTGGTTACGGGTAACGATTCTATCCAGGTGGAGTATATTGATATTATGGGGCTTAAAAACTATAACCGCTCCTATGTTATAGGCAAACTTAACTTTAAACCGGGACAAAAAATAAGCTATGCTAAGTTTAACGAGGGTATAAGTAACCTTAATGCCACGCAGAATTTTACCAGCATATCTTATGATTTCAGGCAGGGACATACGGCTGATGTGCTCCATCTGCACCTAAAAGAAAACCCAATAGACCGTTACCTGAAATTCGGGCTGCATTATGACGGGCTTTATAAAAGTGCCATTCTTGTTAACATGACCCAGAAAAAGTTATTTCTGCGTAACGATGTGGCTTCGCTTGATGTCATATTAGGCGATAATTTCAGGTATAATTTTAACTATTATATTGATAATGGCTTTCATATAAGCTATGGTTTGTATTCAGGGTACAACAGGTTCAGCCGTAATGTGTCGCCTACTTATGTAGATGGGCTGATACCCGAATCGCTTAATCTTAACTCCCTGAATATTAATTTCAGCGACCTTACCAACAGGGTTTATATACAAACCATTTTTGCGCAGCGTTTTATGATAGGCGCAGGTGCGGAGTTAAAACACCTTAAAATAGAATCGAAAACACTAAGTGATAGGATGTTTGATAATAGTGACTATTTCTCGATGTACGGTTACCTTAAGCTGGATTCGTATGACGATAAGTATTTCCCTACTGAAGGCTGGTATTTTTCGGGCGAAGGAAAGGCGTATCTTTATTCGTCTGACTATTCAGGCCTCTTTGATAAATTCACGATACTTAAAGCCGAAGGCGGTACAGCAAAAACACTGTTCCGCAACATGGTGCTTGAAGTGCAGGCAGAAACAGGATTTGCCATAGGTGAGCAAACCGTGCCTTTCTTCGATTTTGTACTTGGGGGCTACGGTTATTACATGACCAATAACTTCCGTCATTTTTACGGTTACGATTTCCTGAGCCTTTCAGGAAACAGCTATATCAAGGGTGCGCTGACACTTGATTATGAAATCTTCAGGAAAAACCATATCAACTTCTCAGCCAATTATGCCAATATAGGCAATAACCTATATGATGAGGGCGATGTGCTTTCAATACCCAAATACAGCGGTTACGCTTTTGGTTACGGGCTGGAAACTTTTATTGGGCCAATAGAGGTAAAGCATAGCTGGTCGCCCGAAACAAAAGACCATTACACATGGTTTAGTGTTGGTTTTTGGTTTTAACCAAATTAATCGTATACAAATAGTTAATAAGCTGTTTCTTTTGGCAATACTTCTCAGCTTTTTTTCACGTTTGGTTAAAATTATTTTAAAAAACTTATATTTGGGACTTCTAACCCTAAACTATAACTATGTCAATCTGGAAAACCAAACCATTACACCAGCTACTGGTTGAAGCTACAGAATCTGAAAAAGGACTTAAACGAACACTCTCTTCCCGCGCACTTGTTGCCCTTGGTATAGGGGCAATTATTGGGGCGGGGCTTTTCTCGCTTACAGGTATTGCTGCAGCCGAAAATGCAGGCCCTGCCGTAACCATATCATTCATACTTGCTGCTGTGGGCTGTGCCTTTGCCGGCCTTTGTTATGCTGAGTTTGCCTCAATGATTCCTGTTGCCGGTAGTGCGTATACGTATTCTTATGCTACAATGGGCGAATTTATGGCCTGGATTATAGGTTGGGATTTAGTGCTGGAATATGCACTTGGCGCTGCTACAGTGGGTGTAAGCTGGTCACGGTATTTGCTGGAACTGCTCAATAAATATGATATTCACCTGCCTCACCAGCTTATTTGTTCACCGTGGGAAACACTTAAGCTTAGTGACGGTACTATAATAGACGGAGGTATTATAAACCTACCGGCCATTTTTATTGTATTAATGCTTTCATCACTACTTATAAGAGGTACTAAGGAATCAGCTTCAATGAACAATTTCCTTGTAGTTTTAAAGGTTTTTGTAGTAATACTGTTTATTGTACTGGGCTGGAGCTTTATAAACGAAGCTAATTATGAGCCGTACATTCCTGCAAATACTGGTGTGAAAGGCCAGTTTGGCTGGTCCGGAATCGCGGCTGGTGCGGGTACAGTTTTCTTTGCCTTTATAGGTTTTGATGCTGTTTCTACTGCGGCACAGGAAGCAAAAAATCCGCAAAAGGGTATGCCGATAGGTATCTTGGGCTCACTGGTTGTGTGTACTATACTTTATGTGTTATTTGCCCACGTAATGACAGGCCTTGTACCATATCATGAATTTGCCGGAGATGCCAAGCCTGCTGCAACAGCATTTGCCGTAACAGGATATGACTTTTTACAAACAGGGCTTATTGTTGCCATCCTTGCCGGTTATACCTCAGTAATACTCGTAATGCTTATGGGACAGAGCCGTGTGTTTTACTCAATGAGTAATGACGGGTTGCTTCCTAAATTTTTTAGCGACGTACACCCTAAATTCCGTACGCCGTGGAAAACCAATATATTCTTTATGTTCTTCGTAAGTATTTTTGCAGGTTTTGTGCCGGTAAGCGATTTAGGCCACATGGTAAGTATTGGTACATTATTGGCTTTCGTACTAGTATGTATAGGTGTTATGGTAATGCGTAAAAGAATGCCTGATGCACCACGTTCATTCCGTACGCCGCTTGTGCCTTTTGTGCCACTTGCAGGTATAGTGGTATGTGTATACCTAATGTATTCACTGCCGTCTGAAAGCTGGTTCAGGCTTGTAATATGGATGGCGCTTGGCGTGGCTATCTATTTTATTTATGGTAAAAGGAACAGTAAGCTGAACAATCAGCAAGTAGATACTGAAAAATAAGTTTCATTATAAAAACAAAACAGGCGGGATTTCCCCGCCTGTTTTGTTTTTATAATGTTTTGTTTGTTCTTAACAGATTGTCTTTTAACAATTGTTTTTGTAATAAAATACGCCATACAGAATAAATTTAACGCTGAATTTTTCTCAGAAAATCAATAGTAAAATTAAATTTTTACGATATTTGTAGCACCATGAATACAAATTGGTCAGGTTTATTAAGCTATCTGAAATTCCTCATTAAACGGAACCCCGAATGAGACAGGAATGTATGCGCGTGTTTATAATGAATTAATAAATTTGAAATTATGCCACTATACCATAAACTTGGGGATTTCCCCCAAAAACGACATGTACAGTTTGAAAAGCCAAGCGGAGGTTTGTACTACGAACAGCTTTTCGGTACCGAAGGTTTTCACGGACACTCTGCCCTGCTATATCATGTACACAGGCCTACACAGGTAAAAGAAATTGTAAAATCATATTCAGTAGAGCCTAAAATAGCTATTGATAAAAACATCAAATCGTTATTGCTTAAAGGTTTTCAGGTAAAGCCACAGGACGATTTTCTGGACAGCCGCAAGGCTATGCTGGTAAACAGGGATTGTATTATAGGGCTTGCCGCACCTCGCAAATCGCTTCGCGAGTATTTTTATAAAAATGCCGATGCCGATGAAATGATCTTCATTCACAAGGGCAAGGGCAAGCTGCGCACTTTTATGGGTAATATTCCGTTTGAATATGGTGATTACCTTATAATTCCACGAGGTATGATCTACCAGATTGATTTTGAAACGGAAGAGAACCGTTTGTTTTATGTAGAGTCAATAGCGCCTATTTATACGCCTAAGCGCTACAAGAACGAAAGCGGCCAGCACCTGGAGCATTCGCCTTTCTGTGAAAGGGATTTTAAATTACCGACTGTGCTGGAGACTTTTGATGAAAAAGGCGACTTCCTTGTTAAGATCAAAAAGGAGGGTATGATGCATGAGGTTATTTATGCCACACACCCGTTTGACGTAATAGGGTGGGATGGTTATAACTTCCCGTACGCATTCAGCATCCACAATTTTGAGCCGATAACCGGCAGGGTACACCTTCCGCCACCTATACATCAAACATTTGAAACATCATCATTTGTGGTGTGTTCGTTCTGCCCAAGGCTGTACGATTATCATCCTAAATCAATACCTGCGCCATACAACCACAGCAATATTGACAGTGATGAGGTGCTGTATTATGTTGATGGCGACTTCATGAGCCGTAATAATATTGAGCAGGGGCACATTACCCTACATCCTAAAGGCATACCTCACGGGCCTGCACCAGGAGCTATGGAGCGTAGCATTGGCAAAACCGAAACAGAGGAGCTTGCAGTAATGGTTGATACCTTCCGTCCGCTTATGGTTACTGAAGATGCTATGGCCATTGATGATGGGCAATACTATAAATCGTGGGTTGAATAACAATAAGTTATGCCCTGAAGCAAGAATAAATTAAGACAAAACAAACTCCGTAGCTATGTTCCTGAATATAGCCACGGTACAAAAGATACAATTATGAGTAACGAAATAAAAAGCGTAGAATACGGACTTGAAAAAATATTTGAAGGCGCGCAGGACTTCCTGCCGCTACTGGGTACTGATTATGTAGAATTTATAGTAGGTAATGCCAAGCAGGCGGCGCACTACTACAAAACAGCGTTCGGATTCCAGTCACTGGCATATGCCGGCCTTGAAACAGGATTGAAAGACAGGGCATCATACGTGCTGGTGCAGGACAAGATAAGGATTGTACTTACTACACCTTTAAAAGGTGATTCGCCTCTTAACGACCATATTGTAAAACATGGTGATGCGGTAAAAGTGGTGGCTCTTTGGGTTGATGATGCGCGCAAATCGTTTGAAGAAACTACTAAGCGTGGCGCAAAACCGTATATGGAGCCTACTGTTGAGACAGATGAGTTTGGCGAAGTGGTGCGTGCCGGTATTTATACTTATGGAGAAACGGTGCATATGTTTGTAGAGCGTAAAAATTATAAAGGTACATTCCTGCCGGGTTACAGGGAGTGGAAGTCTGACTACAATCCTGCAACTACAGGCCTTAAATATGTAGACCACATGGTGGGTAACGTGGGCTGGAACGAAATGAACACCTGGGTAAAATGGTATGAGGATGTAATGGGCTTTGTAAACTTCCTGTCGTTTGACGACAAGCAGATCAATACTGAGTACTCTGCTCTTATGAGTAAAGTAATGAGCAATGGTAACGGCCGTATTAAATTCCCTATCAATGAGCCTGCTGAAGGAAAGAAAAAATCGCAGATTGAGGAATATCTTGATTTTTACGGAGGCGCAGGTGTGCAGCACATAGCCATAGCTACTGATGATATTATTAAAACAGTATCTGACTTAAAATCGCGTGGTGTAGAATTTCTTTCTGCGCCGCCACAAGCCTATTATGATGCCGTACCGGACAGGCTTGGCGTACACCGCGATGTGTTCAAGGAAGATATAAAAGAGATACAAAAGCTGGGCATTATGGTTGATGCAGATGAAGAAGGGTACCTGCTGCAGATATTTACCAAGCCGGTAGAAGACCGTCCGACACTATTTTATGAAATTATTCAGCGTATGGGTGCCCGTGGTTTTGGAGCCGGAAACTTTAAAGCGCTGTTTGAGAGCATAGAACGTGAACAGGCGTTGAGAGGAACATTATAAAAATGTTCAAATATTGAAGATAATATAATTTTAAGTCGCCAAACGATTTACTTTTTGAATAATATGTGTTAAAGTAAAATTTTTATAAACTATTATTCAATAATGTGACTACTTTTGCATCGCGAAAAAGGAAATATCACAGATGTTGAATTTTTTGTGAAAGTAAATTTTTCATAATTTATAGTTTTTTGGTTGGTTAATAGCATAAAAACCCGGTCATTATTTTGACTGGGTTTTTTTGTTTCTTATTTTTGGAACAGAAATTGTATTTCAGGTAACAAAACGCCAAAAAGAAAAATTTACTATGAGAAAAATAATAGGATTATTTTTGCTTCTTGCTACTTGTAATGCATTTGCGCAGAGCGCTTTCCAAACGGGAGAATATTTTAAGTTCAGGATACATTACGGTATTGTTAATGCCGGTTATGCTACTCTTGAGGTAAAGGACGCTGTGCGGAATAATAAAAAAGTACACCATGTTGTGGGAAAGGGTTATACCACAGGTATGACCAAGTTCTTTTTTAAGGTAAATGATGATTACCAAAGTTATTTTGACAAGGCAACCAACAAGCCTTACCAGTTTGTAAGAAAAATTGACGAAGGCGGTTACACCAAAAACCAGGAAGGCTTTTTTAACCAGGATAACAATACGGTTACTGTAAAAGATTATAAGCATAAAACACAGAAAACATTTACCGTAACAGAGAATGTACAGGACATAGTGTCAACGTTTTATTACCTCAGGAATCATCCAAAGGTTGATAAAATGGAGGTTGGCGAATCTATAACTGTAGATATGTTTTTTGATGATGAGGTGACTAAGTTCAAGCTTAAGTTTATAGGCCGCGAGCTTATTGAAACCAAATGGGGAAAAGTTGCTACAATGATTTTCAGGCCCTACGTACAGGCAGGGCGTGTGTTCAAAGAACAGGAAAGTTTAACTGTCTGGATTTCAGACGACGAAAATAAAGTGCCTATCCGTATAAAAGCCAGTCTGGCGGTAGGTTCATTAAAGGCTGACCTTGATGAATTCAGGGGATTAAAAACCTCACTTAAAGTGAGAAAATAAACACGATGGAAGTTACACCGGCACTACAGCAAAAACTAAACGATATTGATGAAAGGTTTAAGTCAATAAACCAAAAGACTGAAACCCATCTTGAGGCTCTATTATGGTCTAAGCCCATAACCTACTGGGATTATATACAAACAGAGGCACTGCTTAATTTGCAGATACAGCGCACCACACTGCCCGACGAAATGGTGTTTATAATGTACCACCAGGTGAATGAGCTGCTTTTCAAGATGATACTTTGGGAAATAGAACAGCTGTGCCATACCGAAACTCCTTCAACAGCATTTTTTACGGAGAAGTTAAGGCGTATAAGCCGTTATTTTGATATGCTTACCACATCGTTCAATATCATGGAAGATGGTATGGAAGTAGAGCAGTACATGAAATTCCGCAATAACCTTACCCCTGCAAGCGGATTCCAGAGCGCGCAATACCGCCTTATAGAATTTGCCTCGACTGACCTGATTAATCTTATTGACTACCGTTTCCGTGCAACTATTGACAGGGACACGCCATACGAACATGCGCTGGAGCATTTGTATTGGCAGGCAGCCGGTAAAGATTACCATACCGGGGAAAAATCATACCTGCTTAAAGAATTCGAAAGGAAATATAAAACGGAATTCCTCCGTTTTATGGAAGAGTACAACACCATAAACATTTGGCGCAAGTTTAAGCAGCTGCCTGATGAAAGCCAGAAAGATGCGTCATTAATTGCGGCAATGCGCCACTATGATTATACGGTTAATGTTACCTGGGTTATGGGACACTACAATACAGCCAAAAAATATATTGAAAGCGTATCAGGGCCACAGGAAGCAACAGGTGGCAGCGACTGGAAAAAATACATGCACCCGCGCTACCAGAGAAGAATATTTTTCCCGGAATTATGGACAGAAGAAGAGTTAAAGAACTGGGGAGATAACGTTTAGAAGAATAAAGCACACAC
>JBQGDS010000445.1:0-3186 GCA_052039185.1 Flavobacterium sp. | reverse complement strand
ATCAATGCTAAATTAAGCCACAGCGGTGTAAACTCTTTCCAAAAGATAAAAGAAAACGGAATGTGGAAGATTGTATATATTATTGATACCCGCAGAATGAATAAAAAGTAAACTAACAATCAGAATTATTAACTGTTACTGCGAGTCCGCCTTCAGATGTTTCCTTATACTTATTGTTCATATCCTGTGCGGTTTGCCACATGGTATTTACAACTTTGTCTAATGGTACCTTTGCATTTTTAGGATCGGTTTCAAGAGCAAGCTCAGCTGCATTTATGGCTTTTATGGCACCCATGGTATTGCGCTCAATACATGGCACCTGGACCAGTCCGCCTATAGGATCACACGTCATACCAAGGTGATGTTCCATTGCTATTTCTGCTGCCATAAGGCATTGCTCAGGAGAGCCACCCATAAGTTCGCAGAGCGCTGCTGCGGCCATAGCTGATGAGACACCTATTTCTGCCTGGCATCCGCCCATAGCTGCAGATATGGTTGCACCTTTTTTAAATATGCTGCCTATTTCACCGGCAACCATCAGGAACTGTTTTATATGGCGCTCGTCAGCTTCGTGGTTTTCAATTACCATATAATACATTAATACGGCAGGTATAACACCTGCACTGCCATTGGTTGGCGCAGTAACAACACGGCCAAGCGCTGCATTAACCTCGTTTACCGCAAGGGCAAAACAGCTTACCCATTTAAGTATCTGCCTGAATTTAACCTCGGTTTTACGTATAACCTGGAGCCATTCCTGTGGCGAATTATATGGCAGTTCTCCAATAAGGCCTTTGTGCATATCAAATGCCCTGCGGCGTACATTAAGTCCGCCCGGAAGCGTACCTTCGGTATGGCAGCCTATATACATACACTCCAGCATTGTGTTCCACACACGCATTAACTCATGATGTATTTTGTCTTCGGTACGTATTGATTTCTCATTTTCGTACACAATTTCAGAAATTTTCTTCTGCTCGCTTATGGTATATGCCAACAGTTCATCAGCTTTATCAATAGGGAATGGGAAAGCGCACTTTATCTGTTCCTTTTCCTTCGCTACAGTACGTTCTTCTTTTACTACAAATCCTCCACCAATGGAATAAAAAGTAGATACATATTCCGTATCAGGAGTATAAGCTGTAAAAGTAAATCCGTTGGCATGGAAAGGAAGAAAATCTTTATTGAATACAATATCAACTGCAATATCAAAAGGAATATAACGCAATCCGCCTAAAAATATATGTTTATTCAGGTTGATATCATCAATAATATTAGCTATATCTTCAATAGGAACATATTCAGGATCAGCACCGCTAAGCCCGAGCATTACGGCAAGATCTGTAGCATGGCCTTTTCCGGTTAGGGACAACGAGCCAAATAAATCCACCTTTACCCTGTCTACTTTTTCAAATATGCCTTCAGAACGTAATTCGTTCAGGAAACGTTCTGCGCCACGCCATGGGCCAAGAGTGTGTGAACTGGATGGTCCGACACCAATTTTAAGCATATCAAAAACAGAGATACATTCGTTCATAGCAAAATTTAAACTTTATTATAAAGGTACTTAATTTACAGCCTGCAAATGTAACGAAATTGCCAATACTATAACGATTGAGTTACTATTTTGTTGAATCTGTAATTTTATTTTACCTACCATTATATCTACAGTGTTTTGTTAACAATAAATTATATAAACATTTAACCATTTTATAAGATAATAAAAAATATTGGGAGTTAATTTTATATAAACTAAAAGCCTATTGTATGAAAAAATTATCTCTTTATTTATTGCTTGCTCTTTCAGTATTAACATCATGTTCGGATGATGACAGTAATAATACTGATACTAACAATGGTGGTGGATTAACAAATAATCCGCTGTCTGGCACTGTATACGGGCAGGATTTTACTATTCAGGGTGGTAGGGCACAACATGTTACAATGTTTAACGTTGAGAGTATAAGTATTGATGTAAGCGCTTTAGCTCTTGGTTGTGGCGCGCCTTCAACTGACAGTAGTTTTCCTATAAGGATAGTTGCTCCACGCCAGGAAGGAACATTTACAACTGATGTATATGTAACATTTAACGATCCTAACTCAACAGATTATGTAAGTGTATCCGGAGGAAATACAGTTGAAATTACATCTTTAACAGCAACAACTGTGAAGGGTAAAGTAAGGTCTGGATCAACCACTACAAACAACTACATAAATGGTTCGTTTGAGCTTCCAATCTGTCAGCCATAAGTTCAGGACTAATTTTTTCCTGGATAATTATAAAAAAAGCCTCCGAATCTGGAGGCCTTTTTTATTTAGTTTACAACAATTTTCTTAGTGGTTGAACCTTCAGCAGAGTCCAGTTTTAAAAGATAAAAGCCTTGCGGAAGATTTTGCAACGTGTAAACACTATTGCTGAATACAGGATTTTGTCTTTCTAAAACTACCTGGCCATTAATATTGATTAATTGTATGTTTGTTATTTCAGCTTCACTGTAAATATTTATTTCCTGGTTTACAGCAGGGTTAGGGTATACCTGAACCTGTTCAAGCACTGCATCAGGAGTTGACATGGTTGCCCAGCGGTTTTGTGCTGCAGGGCCTCCCCAAATAAGCGTTGCAAGATATGGGTTATCTATAAAAGGATTACGGTTACCCTGTGCATACTGGTTTGATGAATTTCCCTGGTAGTTATTACGGTTATCTTCATATTCTGATACCGGGTCTTCAGCATTCCATTGTAATAATATAGCTGGCATATTATTGTCTGAAGATACAGTAGCACCGGTTGCCACATTTTTAGGAAGGCAGCGGTTGCCATATCGTACATACATATACATAATCATACGTGCTACATCACCCTTCCATTCATCACCGGGATACCATCCTCCGCTTATTTGCCTTGAATTACCTGAACCGGCTATAAATTTAAGGCTTCCGCGTGAACCATTACGCTGCACATCACTGGCGCGTAGATGGTGCACATCAGCACCCGGCCCTGAAGTACCGAGGTTTGGCGTTCCTAATGACTTGGCATAGGTATGTTCCCTGTTCCACTGGCATGTTGCACCGGCACCATCACTATTTTTGTTTCGGCGTCTGTGGTCATTATCATCTGATTGAGAAGATGGGCATATAGTATTACTGAAACCGTAAAGTAATAATACATTTTGAGACTGCCCCGGG
>JBQGDS010000444.1:0-5173 GCA_052039185.1 Flavobacterium sp. | reverse complement strand
AAAACATAATTATACACCATATATTCAACAAGAAAATATGCTGTTAAACAATTATGCTGTAAGGATAAAACCGGGAGGCCTGAGTAAGAAATAAGCAGAAAGCCTGCTATAGTTATTGTTGTAATGAAAGTTCGAAAGACTCTCACTATAGTTTGTTGTGAAAAAAGAAAGTTCAGGTAATGTAGAACCGAAAAACAATATGACTTCATGCTCGGCTGCAGCCTGTTTTTTGTCACTAAGCGGCTTTTCATGCTCGGAGGCTTTTGCAAGCTCTTTCATAAGGTGACACTTACCATTACACTGCATTTTTGGTTTCTCGCGGTTTTCACAAAGCTTCTCAACAATATAATCATAGTTAGCGAGGTATTCCACCACAGGAAGTACAGGGCGAAAAAGAAAGAGCAGCGATATGACTAATGCCAGTATTTTCACAATGCAAAACTAAAGCATTTTTAACGAATCCGGCAAAATAAAATTAGTAATATTATACATGTTATTATTTGTGCGGCACTTACACGTGCATATCTAAAAACATGTATTTTTACGATATTAAATAAAGGTTAAGATGCGTGCCATAGTTAAATCTGCCGGAATAATTTTAGTGCTTTTACTTTGGGCTAACGGTGCATTTGCACAGCAGGAACGCCCTAAAATAGGCCTTACCCTGAGCGGTGGCGGTGCCAAAGGTATTGCCCACATAGGGCTATTACAGGCTATTGATTCGGCCGGCCTTAAGGTAGATTATGTAACCGGTACCAGCATGGGTGCGGTAGTAGGCGGATTATATGCTGCCGGATATTCAGGTGACAGCATTATGAAAATTGCCCAGAAGCTGGACTGGCAGCTACTGCTGTCTAATGATCCTCCTATGAAATCTTTTAACTTAAGAGAACAGGAATACATAGGTAAATATATTGACCTGCCCTTAACAAAAGGTAAGCTGAGCCTTAAAAGGGGATTTTTAGAATCGAATGAGTTGTGGATGGCGTTGGCCGAGCTTTATTATCCTTATTACACTATTACGGATTTTGACAATTTTGATAAAGGTTTCCGATGTATAGCTACCGATGTGGCTACAGGAAAGATGGTAGTCCTTAAAAACGGCAATATTGTAAGCGCATTAAGGGCAAGTATGGCAATACCATCTATCTTTACGCCTGTAGAAATTGATGGCAAAGTATTGATTGACGGCGGACTGGTTCGTAATTTCCCGGTTTCTGATGTAAAGGAAATGGGGGCTGACATAGTAATAGGCAGCGATGTTTCCGGCAAAATGGAGCCGATTGAAAATGCTAATTCGCCACTTGATATTATAAGCCGCCTGCCATTTTATAACGCTATTGCCGACCTGGAGCAGCAAAAAAAGCTAGTAGATATTTATGTTGAATATCCTTTGGGAAAATTAAGTACTTCCAGTTTTGCTTCAGGAGAAGAAATTATAAAGATAGGGCTTGCCAAAGGCCGTGAACTATACCCCGTATTTAAAAGGCTGAAAGATTCGCTGGACAATATTTACGGTGTACAGAAAATTGATACTATAGCAAAAAAACAAAACAGCGTGCTTATTACAGCATATGAAGTGAAAGGCCTGCCACAGGACGAAGCTCCGCTTTTTATGGATATACTGGATTTGCCAATGAACAGGCAATATACCGCAAAAGACCTGACCGAAGCAATACGCCGTACAACAGCAGCACGCCTTTACAGCAAAATAACCTATTCCTTAATTCCTGATAGAGAACGGAGCGCCAGTATTGTTTTTAATGTTGAGAAACTGCCTACTACCTATACACGGTTTGGTTTTCATTACAATACCACAACAGGTATAGGAATAAAAACGGGATTGATAAAACGCGGTTTCCTTAACCCTTTTTCAAGTGCTTCATGTATGTTCTCTATTGGTGAAAACCCCCGTGGTGAAGCGGTAGTTGCCTACTATACAGGAAAACGCAGGAAACTACTGCTCCAAGCAAAAGCCAATTTTGAGATAATTGACATTAAAACCTATGATGACGAATTTGTAGAATCGGGATTATACAATCAGGCGAGCCAGAACTGTGACCTATTGCTTTTATGGCAGCCTGAAAATGACTGGTCGGTTGGCGCCGGAACTACATTTACAAGTGTAACTTTCGACCCTAAAATTACATCTGATGTGCAGATTAAGGGTACCTCCGTTTACCTTAATACCTATCTTGTATTTCAGCTTAATACACTTAATGAGCAACTCTATCCTACAAAGGGCATGCACATTTATGCAAAAGGCGGGATTATTTACGGCCAGCGGACATCGTTTAAACTTTACCAGGATGATGTAGTAATTGCAGATGAAAACTTAGGCTTTTTTAGTTTCAAGCCTTATGCACAGCTAAAACTGGCATTTGAGAAATATTTTCCTGTTAATGAAAATGCTTTTTTAATACAGGCACAAAGCGGTATGAACTTTAATTACAAGCAGGCAATAATCAATGATTTTGTTATTGGCGGACTTAATAATGTAATACGCAACCAGGTAACCTTTGCAGGTTTACCCGATGGGGCAATATTTTCATCGAGCGTAGTAAGCGCTCAGGTAGGTTACCAGCATCAGCTAATTAAAAACCTGTACCTTATAGGAAAGGTAAACGGGCTTTGGTTCGATTTTATTGAAACCAGTTACAGGCTAAATACAATTCAGCGCTATGGTATTGGCAGTTCCCTGACAGCCGGCTACAAAACATTCCTCGGTCCTATTGAAGCAAGCCTTATGTACAGCAACCTGAGCAACCAGGTACTACCTTACTTCAACATAGGATATATACTGACTATATAACCAACATAAAAACATAAAAAATCCCGGTACAAATACATTACCGGGATTTTCGTTTTATAGTCAGATTGCGTGTTTATGATAATCCTCTTGTAAGCCAGCCCCTTTTACTCGCCGTTGCAATTGCATAAGGCGTGATCCAGAAAAGGCCAAAAGTATACAGTATGCTATAGCTATATGCCCAGAACGATTCGGCCACAGTATATCTTTTTGCATAAAAGAATACTGAAAAGCTCGAGAATATAAGTATACCTGCCAAAGCTGAGCTAAAGAACAATATTGGGTGTGTAGCTATGAAAAGCAGCATGGCAATGGTAAGTGGGTAAGTCATTATTATTTTTAGTGACTGGTTTACAAACAGTAGCCTTGCACCAAATTTTGAACCTTCCCTGAAGTCTTTAAATATAAACTTAGCCATCATTAAATTCTCACGTACATTACTCCTATCCCATCTGATGAACATTTTATACAGTCCTGTATACTTTTCAGGTACATTGGTAAGAACATAAGCATTTCTTTGGAACAGTACATGATAACCCTGCTTAAGTATCATATTTGTCATGGCACGGTCTTCACCAATATCAGACGGCTTACCCATAAATGTTTGGTTTATCCACTGGTCAAGGCAGGCAAATACTGCTGTGCTGCGATATGCTGCAAGTGCGCCCGGTGTACACATAACTGTTTTAAGCCTGCTTTCTACCGAACGCATAAACTCAAAACTCAGTACAAAGCTCACATTAAGCATTTTAGGTATAATACCTTTATCATTATTCAGTACCTGTACGTTTCCTGCTACTGCACCACATTTTTCGTTAACAACAAACGGGCTAACAAGATTACGTATTGTATCGGTTTTTACTATCGAATCACTATCTACTGTTACAAAAATTTCGCCTGTACCTATTTTAAACCCACGGTATAGTGCATGGCGCTTACCCATATTTTTAGGCTGCTGAAAAATTGTTACCCTGTCTCCCAGCCTTTCTTTTGCTTTTTGCATCCAGTACCAGGTATCATCGGCGCTACCATCATCTATCGAAAGTAACTGTAATTTTTCCTGCGGAAAATCACTATCGGCAAGGCTCATCAAGGTGTCATATACCTGCTTACCCTCATTATATGCAGGTACAATAACGGTACATGTAGGCAACTCGCCGTCGGTAACCGATTCAATAGGCTTATAGCGTATATACAGGAAAAGACTGTATAGAAAGAAAACAAGCCTGTAACTTAATAAAGCTACTGTTACGGCTATAAAGTAAAAGCCCACAGTAGTATTAAGCCTGTCAGTATGTATCTGGTAAAAATCGGGTTGTAGTTCATATACAAGGTATGCCCCTCCAAACATTAGCAGGAACGTTCCCAGCAATACTAAAAAACCGGAAAGAGTTGGATTGGCCTGTGTAGTCCCGGTATAAAAATTTGTTTTGTTTTCTGAATCGCCACTCATTCCTGCAACTTCAACAGTACCGGAATTATCTTCGGGGTGATATAGCTGTTCTGTAGTAATTGTTTCGCTTTTCATGTGTATGCAGTTGTAAAGGTTTATATCTTAATTATTTGGCTTATATCATTTCTATTTTAAATGCCACAGTAATTAAAACAATCGGCATGCCATTACAATAAACACCCTATTTACAAACGTTTAGACATTTATAGATATACAAATTGTGTAGAAAAATTCCACACTCCCTATAAAATTCCACACTTTACAGGTAATATCTGATTCATAACTTTTTGAAAAACATTAATCTACTAAATTGGTAGACTAAATAATATAAAATATATTTGCCGGGATCATTAAAGTAAATTGTAATGCAAAACATACACTTTCTTGCCTTTGCCATGCCGGCTTTCTTTCTGTTCGTTTTTATAGAATACAGGCTGTCAAAATTGAAAAAAATGACAAAGACCTTTATTTATGAAAGCTCTGTTTCCAATATAAGCATAGGTATTGCCGAAAGGCTTATCAACCTGTTCATCTCGGCAAGCTTTTACCAGCTGTTTTATTATATATATGAAAACTACAGGCTCTTTACTATACCCGAAAACCTTTACATCTGGATATTGCTTTTCCTGGCAACCGACTTTGTATGGTACTGGTACCACCGCCTGGGTCATGAGGTAAACTTTTTTTGGGCGGCACATATAGTACACCATCATAGCGAAGAGTTTAATCTTACCGCTGCTGCAAGAATTACAACCTTTCAGGCTATAATACGAACCGGTTTTTGGTGTGTACTGCCTTTTGCTGGATTTCATCCTCAGATGGTTATCACTATGCTGCTTGTTCACGGTGCCTATTCATTTTTTACGCATACACAAATGGTAAAGAGGATAAAATGGCTGGAATGGATTTTT
>JBQGDS010000443.1:0-4893 GCA_052039185.1 Flavobacterium sp. | reverse complement strand
TTTATTGTTAATGAATAAAAAATACATACTCCCCCTGGTGCTGGTTTTACAGATTGTTATTGTAAACCTCCTGTCTTTTTTCCCGGGGTTTGTAGAAAACTATTACAGCAACGGCATATACCCTTACATTGCAAAAGCTTCGCGCACCGTATTTGGCTTTTTCGGTTTTTCTATAGGAGATATTATATACGGTATAGTAATTATTTTGTTACTGCGCTGGTTATGGAAAAAACGTAAAACATGGAAAAGGCAATGGAAAGACAACCTGCTTCAATTTGCCGGTTTTTTTTGTGTCTTTTACTTCCTTTTCTATTTTCTTTGGGCAGTAAACTATCATCGTGTTCCGCTGGATAAAAAAATGGCCATCGGGAAAAAATATGAACTGCCGGAACTTATAGCTTTTACTAAACGTATAATTACCAAAGCAAACCTTGCCCATGTAAGTATTACAGGAAATGATACTGTAAAAGTTACCAGCCCCTATACAACAGATAGTGTTTATAAAAAGTCAGTAAACGGATATGATAAGCTTGGTAAACTATTCCCCGATTTTGCGTATAATACCGAAAGTATAAAATCATCACTAATCAGTGTGCCACTGTCGTACATGGGGTTTGGCGGTTACCTTAATCCATTTACTAACGAAGCCCAGGTAAACAGCAAACTCCCTATGTATAACCTGCCTACCACATCCTGCCACGAAATGGCCCACCAGATAGGCTATGCCAGCGAAAGCGAGGCTAATTTTATTGGGTATATGGCATCGGTACATAACCCTGACCCTTATTTTCAGTATTCAGGATATACCTTTGCATTGAAGTATTGCCTGAGAAATATCAACAAGTTAAACAAGAAAGAAGCTGAAAAACTAATCCCCTTAATCAATAAAGGCATTAGGAAAAACTTTAAAGAAAGTGAAGCTTTTAATGATAAATATGAATCGTTTATAGAAACTTTTTTTGAATTTTTCTACGACAATTACCTCAAGCTGAACCATCAGGAAGACGGAATGGAAACCTACAGCAAGTTTGTAGGCCTGCTTGTAAATTATTATAAAGACAAAGAATTATAACCTGCAGTGTAACATTTTGTAAGTTACGCCTACTTATGCCAATATGAGTTCACAGTTAGAAACAACATTTGTACAGCAGCTTCAGGAAAACCAAAACCTGATACATAAAATATGCCGCCTGTATACTAACGATGAAGACTCACATAAAGACCTGTTCCAGGAAATTACCATACAGCTATGGAAAGCCTACCCGCAGTTTCGTGGCGATTCTAAATTTACCACATGGGCCTATCGAGTAGGGCTTAATACAGCCATAACGCTGTATCGAAAAAAATCCAGAACGGTAAATACAATAGAGTTTGATAACAAGCTGCACAAAATAAACCAGGATGAGTACAATTATGAAGAGGAAGAGCATATAAAACTGCTTTACCAGGCCGTGCAACAGCTTAACGATATTGAAAAGGCACTTGTATTTATGTACCTGGAAGATAAGGACTATGCCGAAATAGCAGAAACACTTGGTATTACCGAAGTGAATGCAAGGGTAAAAATGAACAGGATAAAAGGCAAATTGAAAAAAATATTAAATCCGTAAAAGGAAATGGAAGAACTGGATCTGTTAAAAAAAGACTGGAAGAAGAATGAGAGCAGGTTTCCGCAGGTTAGCGAAAAGGAAATCTATACCATGCTGCACCGCAGGTCGTCATCAATTGTAAAGTGGATACTCATTATAAGCATCCTTGAGTTCCTGCTATGGATAAGCCTTTCGTTTATAATGAAAGATACACGTAATGCCAAAATAATGGATAGTTACGGTGTGGAGCACATTACTATACCGTTAACCATAGTAAGCTATGCTATTATAATTTATTTCCTAATACGTTTTTATATCAACTACCGTAAAATTACTACTACCGATAATGTAAAAACATTAATGACAAGCATACTGAATACCCGTAAAACGGTATCAACCTACATATTTGTAAATATTGCATACATCCTTATTACGATTATTGTTGCATTTGTATTGATATTTAACCATGACCAAAACCTTATAAACCTGCTGCACAAGTCAGAAGAAAATGGTAAAGAAGCAATGTTCTACCTTGTATATATAGGATTAAGTGTAGCATTCATGGTTATTTTCTGCCTTATAATATGGCTGTTCTACAGGCTTATTTATGGCATATTACTTAAAAGGCTAAGAAGAAATTACGACGAACTTAAAAAAATAGACTTCTGATGAAAAAACTATTTATTGCAGCGTTTGCATTACTGGCCTCACTGGCTCAGGCACAAAAACTGGAAAACGCATTGTTATGGAAGGTATCAGGCAAAGGCCTTACAAAGCCATCCTACCTTTATGGCACAATGCACATTACCTGCGATGCCACATTAGACAAAAATGTACTTACTGCATTAGATAATACTACGAGGCTATTTCTTGAGCTTGCCATGGATGATCCTACAATGCAGGCTGAAATGATGAGCGGGGTAATGATGAAAGACGGTGCCAAAATGAGTACACTTGCCAGTGCTGAAGATTTTAAGCTTGTAGATGACTTCCTTACAACTAATATGGGCGTTTCGGCTAAAATGGTTGATAACCTTATGCCATCAATAGTTGAAATGATGGTTATGCCAAAAATGATGGATTGCCCAATGCAGTCAGTGGAAGAAGCGCTTATGAAAGTGACTAAAGAACAAAATGAAAAGGTATTCGGGCTTGAAAAAGTAGCCGAACAGATGGAAGTTTTTGGCAAAATCCCTTATAAAGAACAAATGGAACAGCTGGTAAAAACGGCTAAGGAAGGACTTGACAAAGGAAAGGTAAAATATGCCCGCCTTAACGAGATGTACAAATCAAAAGACCTGAATGCAATGCTGGCCTACATGAACGAGGACGATAATAAAATGTATGGTGATAACAGCAAAGCCCTGTTAGATGACCGTAACAAAAACTGGATACCTAAAATAGAAGAAGCTGCTAAACAAACCCCAACCTTTTTTGGCGTGGGTGCAGCGCATCTACCCGGTGAAAATGGTGTAATTAACCTGCTTCGCAAAAAAGGCTATAAGGTAGAAGCTGTAAAATAATTAAAAAACAAACACAAAAAAGCGGGAATTACTTCCCGCTTTTTAATTTTCTAATATTGCCATTTTCGCTGGTTGTTCAGCTCTTCCTGCGCTTCCATAACCTCGGCAGGTATTACTTTAAGGAATGAAGGATGCTGTTCAATAGCATATTCTATCTTCTCAATTATTTCTTCTATCGATTCATTATCATAGTCAATTTGCAACGGCTCTTTTATAATGAATGATTGCAGTATGCCCTTTTTCTTCAGCCTTAATCCTTTTTTATCAAACGAACGCCTGAAACCGTCAATTACTATAGGCACTACAACAGGCTTATGCTGCTTTATTATATGCGCAGTGCCTTTCCTGATAGGCTTAAAAGGTTTTGTAGTACCCTGCGGAAAAGTAATAACCCAGCCGTCTTCCAGCGCCACGCGTATGTTTTCAGTATCGTTAGGATTTACATCACGCTGCACATCCATGCCTTTTGCCCTCCAGGTACGCTCCACGGTAATAGCGCCTGCATAGGCCAGTATACGTGGCAGGAGCCCTTCTTTCATGGTTTCCTTAGCCGCCACATAATATATATTCAGTTTGGGTTTCCACAGGTAGCCTATGTTTTTAATATTGTCTTCACGCCCTTTTAAAGCAGCATTAAAAACATGGAACATAGCCACTACATCAGCAAAATAAGTCTGGTGGTTTGATATAAAAAGGACGTTGGTATCCGGTAATGCACGTATAATCTCTGAGCCATCTATCTGCAGCTCATTAAAGCCATGATAGCGACGGTGTGTAAGTCCCCCAAAAACCCTGATAAGCCAGCGTTTTAAGAAGAGTATATGCCCGAAAGGATTACGTTTAAATAAACCCATAATTGTTTAAAATACAAACAGCAAACTTACGAAAACATCACTATTTAATAACGTTTTTTAAAGTTTCTTTAAGTTCGCTCATAATCATGGCAGTAGCTCCCCACACCACATGGCCTTCAAATTCAAAAGCAGGAACCATAATACGTTGCGAATAAGAAGTTTGCATAGCAACCGATGTAATTATCGAATCATCAAGAAAAACATCAAGCGGCAATTCAATGATTGCATCAACCTCATCCTTATTCGGCCTGAAAGTCAGTTCAATCTCTGTAATGCCCAGGTACGGCATAACCAGGAAATTGCTGGGCGGTATGTAAATTTCGGTAAATGGCATTACCACATCAATAGCTTCGGGCACTACCCCAACTTCTTCAAATGTTTCCCTAAGGGCTGTATGCGCAAGGTCAGCGTCCTCCGGTTCAGCTTTTCCTCCCGGAAATGATATTTGCGAGGAATGCACTCCCGGATAGGTATTACGTTTTATAAGTACAAGATGCATTTCTCCGTTTTTAGGATAAAACAGCATCATTACTGCCGACTGGCGGGGGTTACGGCTGTTATAATAGTCAGGCGACATGAATGCCGGGCGGCCTTCGGGTGCCATTTTTAACTGTGCCTGTACCGCAGGTAGCGGCTGATTTAGTATTTTTGGGATATATTTTATAAATTCGGAAAACTCCACAGCAGTAAAATTGAACCCTAAAGATAGTTCAAATTACGCTGCCAAAAAAATTCAGCTATGTTCAGCAAAGCAGAAGCGCAAAAAATGAAAAAAGAATTCTGGACTGCCTTTGCCGAGGCCTACCCCAGGAAATGGTTATTATATAATACCAAAATTAAAGACGTATCGTTCAAGTTTTATGTAGACAATAAAAAGGCCCAGGTACTAATGGATATTGAGCCTAAGGAAGACGACAAACGGATAAT
>JBQGDS010000442.1:0-5541 GCA_052039185.1 Flavobacterium sp. | reverse complement strand
TTTTTAAGGAATTGCTCCAACCTGTCGCGCAGTGCGGCACCTTTAGGTAACCATAGTGGCAAGCCCTGCCCTACCTTTTGCGAGAAAGCAAACAATTCCAATTCCTTACCTAACTTACGGTGGTCACGGCGTTTTGCCTCTTCCAACAGTTCAAGATACTCTGTAAGATCTTTTTGCTTAGGAAACGAAATTCCGTAAACCCTTGTAAGCTGCTTGTTCTTTTCGTCGCCACGCCAGTAAGCCCCGGCAACGCTCATTATTTTCATAGCCTTGATAAGGCCTGTATTCGTTATGTGCCCACCACGGCAAAGATCAGTAAATGTTGCGTGGTCGCAGAACGTGATAGTACCATCTTCCAGGTTTTCTATCAGTTCTGTTTTATATGGATTATTTTCGTTTTTATAAAACTCAAGCGCTTCTGCTTTAGTAGCGCTTCGCATAGTAAATTCATGCTTTTCGCGGGCTATAGCAAGTACACGGTCTTCAACAGCTTTAAAATCTTTGTCGGTAATTACATTATCACCAAAGTCTACATCATAGTAAAAACCATTATCAATAGCAGGGCCGATTGTAAGCTTTATGCCAGGATACATTTCCTGAAGCGCCTGCGCCATAACGTGGCTGGTAGAATGCCAGAATGCTTTTTTACCGTCTTTATCATTCCATGTAAATAGTACAAGCGATCCGTCCGTCGTCAGTGGGGTCTTGGTCTCAACAGTGGTACCATTGAAGGACGCTGAAATCACGTTCCTTGCTAAACCTTCACTAATGCTCATAGCGACATCCAGAGGTGTTACCCCGGCGTCAAACTTTTTAACCGAACCGTCCGGCAGTGTAATATTTATCATTTATTTAAGAATTTATAAGGCGCAAATATAGGGTTTTGTAGGTGGAATTGCAATAGCGGAAAAGGTGCTTGAAATAGATTAAAATTTAATCTACGTTATTAATATCTTCATCCTCGATCCAATACTCCACATCAGGTAAAACAATATTTTTTAGAAAATCAAAAAAACTAACATGTTCTGATTCTATAATAGTCCAATCATTATTGTTCTTTGAAAACGAAGGATGAAAAACAATCACTCTTTCAGTTATAACATTATCAACAATTTCAAAACCAGCAAATGTGTCCATATCCTGCCTATTGCCAAAAGTAGCAACACTTCTGCCGGATTTCATTTCTCTTTGAAAAGCATCATCGGCAAAACTGTATCTACCATTTGCAATGTTAAAGCTCCAAGGCGTGAAATGATTTAGATTTAACTTACTAAACCACATAATACTTTTAGGAAAACCCATGAGATAGATTATATATAAATAGGAAGCAATATTACCTATATTTTTAAATACTTTTACATTTTAATTACTTAATATGTTTTGGAAAAACAAACCCAAATTGCCAATAACTGCAGAAGATAAAGCATGGATTGAAGGAGCCTTGCTAGCTGTGAAGAATGATTTTGGAACAGAATGTTTTGATTCGTTAAGTACAATACTGCCTGACAATAGTTTTTATAACTATAACTTTAGCGGACAGAAGAGCGATGCCGAATATGTACTCAGCCAAACTAAAATTTACTTAGGACTCGAAGATTTAGAAGTAAAATTAGATTACTTTAATGATCACCCTGTAAAAATGACTGATGGCACGCTACTTTCATCACCTGCTGACATTAATGGCAGATGGCAAAGCGCTACCGGATTATACGAGCAATTTGATAATGAAATTGTAATCCATATTGAATCATCAATATTAAACAACCCTATCCAGCTTATCGCTACAATGGCTCATGAGTTATCTCATTACATTTTATTAGGCGAAGGCAGAATTGAGGACAATGATGAATATCTTACCGACTTAGTTGCTGTAACGTATGGCTTCGGGATATTTATGGGAAATAGCAGATTTACCCATACCACTGATAATTCCGGTTGGCAGATGTCAAGTTCCGGATACCTGCCTGAGCAGATCATAGCTTACGCAATGGCATGGCTGGCTATTTTCAGGAAAGAAAATATAACATGGAAAACTTATTTAAATAAAAGTATGCTTAAATATTTTGAACAAAGTATTGAATATATTAATGCCTATCCTGAAAAAATAAATTTTGGGCAACCATAATCGTTAAAATTACGTCTTCAATTTCTTTTTCCTGGCAGCAGGGAAAAGCACATTATTAAGGATAAGGCGATAGCCTGGAGAGTTAGGGTGCAGATCAAGTACCGTGTGCTGGTCACCTACACGGTGTTCATAATCTTCCGGATCGTGACCTCCGTAAAAAGTAAACATGCCTTTGCCTTTAGTACCGTGAATGTAACGGCCTTCACCATTTTGCTTATTTTCGCCCATAACCAACACGTTACTTTTTATCCTGTCGGCTGAAAAAGCTGTCGTTTGTCCCATAAAGCCTTTTATAAGCTGCGTATGGTTTTGGCACAGCATTGACGGGATAGGATCCCACTTGGCAGAATATTCCATTAACGTGAAATAATCATTATCAGGTATTACTATACGTTTCCTGGATGTGTCAATATCTGAAAACTCATATATAAGTGGACTACGCTCCAAGATAAAATCTTTAAATGCAAATGAGTTGTCATAGTTTATTTTTGCCTGGTAGTTAGGATCGCTTGGATCACCATCAAACATAGGTTCGCAAATATCAACCCCTTCGGCGGAAAGTGCAATATCAAAACTATCGGTTGCGGAACACATAGCAAACATAAAACCTCCCCCTATTACGAAATTACGGATCTTGCCTGCAACAGCCAGCTTCGCATCACTCACTTTATCGTACCCAAGCTTTTTTGCCAGCGCTTCTGCCGCTTTTTTCTGCTCTATATACCATGGCGCGTTCCTGTAGGCTCCAAAGAATTTTCCGTACTGCCCGGTAAAGTCTTCATGATGCAGATGCAGCCAGTCATAAAGCAACAAAGCATCTGACAGCACCTCTTCATCATATATCGGCGTAAATGGAATTTCGGCATAGGTAAGCACAAGGGTTACAGCATCATCCCAAGGCTGTTTCCCTTTTGGAGTATATACGGCAATTTTAGGCGCTTTTTCGAGCACTACGATTTCCATATTTTGCGACGGGCTGCTTATTTCATCTAGTATAGCATTAGCCTGCCCATCAGAAAGCACCTCATAACTTACTCCGCGTATTTTACATTCACGCCTTATATCTTCAGAATCCGGCAAAAGGAAAGAACCGCCACGATAGTTTAGCAGCCAGCTTGCTTTATACTGCCTGTCAAGCGCCCAATAGGTAATTCCGTATGCCTTTAAATGATTTTGCTGCGAGGTTTCGTCCATAGGCAGAAGTATCATTGATGCATACATGCCCGAGGAAAATAAAAACAGAAAAAGTAATAGATATGCTTTTTTCACGATGGAATTAATGTTTTTGTAAATATAGCAATTTTGATGCCTTCTTACCACAGGGTATTGTTTTTAATATTTTAATCTAAAAAAGAGGGATGTTACTGAGAATAAATTGATATTTTAACTTTTATAAAAACAAAATATCAAAACACTTAAAATACCTAACAATAGGTATTTGTTTGTCTTAAATATTTGTTAATTTTATACAACAAAAGCAAAAACTATGACGACTGATACTACTACAACAGAGAACACACCTGTTAATAATCGACAGCAGCAAATAAACCCAACCGGATGCATAGCCGGAATTGTAATTTTTGCATTTGTACTTGTGGTGTGGTTTATATTAAGCTATATGAACATTTTATAAGTAAAGACAATTATAATAGTGTGGTATTAAAAAATCAAAAAAGCACTTCAATACTGAAGTGCTTTTTTTATTTTAATTAGGTGATAAAAATATAACGCCGTTTACTACCATTTCTCTTATTTCCTGAGTAAGCTGATCGTAATCAATAGTGTTTTCTTCCATATATCGTGATTTAAATTATTGTTGTTTTACTTAGAATGGCACGTCATCATCTCCGCCACCGCTGTTCATATTGCTGCCAAAAGCATCCTGAGCCGAAGGAAGGTTTTTGGTTATAAATGCCGTATTGTCATTCATGCTTGAAGGAAGCTCATCAAACGGTGAAGCAAAATCGTCAAGGTTATCAAACTTACCAAGACTACCAATAAACTTAAGCCTGATATTGTCTAATCCGCCGTTACGGTGCTTGGCCACAATAAATTCTGCCTGCCCCTGTGTTGGCGACCTTTCTTCATCATCCCACTCGTCAATTTTGTAATATTCCGGGCGATAAATAAATGAAACGATATCAGCATCCTGCTCAATTGCACCTGATTCCCTCAAATCCGACAGTAACGGACGCTTGCTTGAACCACGCGTTTCAACCGCACGCGATAACTGGGATAGCGCAATTACGGGAACAT
The DNA here is from genome assembly GCA_052039185.1 of Flavobacterium sp. Classification (GTDB taxonomy): domain Bacteria; phylum Bacteroidota; class Bacteroidia; order Flavobacteriales; family Flavobacteriaceae; genus Flavobacterium. The sequence goes on along the minus strand of JBQGDS010000442.1, from coordinate 1,160 downwards.
TAAGTTCTTTTGCCAGCGCCTTAAGGTTACGTGAAATTGTAGAGATCTCCTGTTCACGGTTTCCTCCTCCTTTACCGCCACCACCTGCAGTCATCAGCTGAAGATAATCAATAATTATCATTTTGATGCCATACTGTGATGAAAGCCTTCGTGCTTTTGCCCTAAGGTCAAAAATTGAAAGTGAAGGTGTATCATCAATATACAGCGGTGCTTTTTCAAGATCTTTTACTTTTATACTCAACTGCTCCCATTCATGTTTTTCAAGCTTACCTGTACGCAGCTTTTCCGACGACAATCCTGTTTCGCTCGAAATAAGACGGGTAATTAACTGCACAGATGACATTTCCAGTGAGAACAATGCAACCGGGTGGCCAAAATCAATAGCAATGTTTCGCGCCATTGACAATACAAATGCTGTTTTACCCATACCCGGCCTCGCTGCAATAATGATAAGGTCGCTGGGCTGCCATCCTGATGTAAGCTTATCCAGGTCGTTAAAACCGGTTGCCACACCACTAAGGCCTTCGCGGTTTGCAATTTCCTCAATACGCTTTTTAGCTTGTATAACCAAACTTTGTGCTGTTTCCGAACTACGTTTAATATTACCTTGTGTCACTTCATACAAGCGGGATTCAGCTTTATCAAGAAGGTCAAACACATCAGTAGTTTCATCATATGATTCTTCAATGATCTCGCTTGAAATTTTGATAAGGCTGCGCTGTATAAACTTTTGCAGGATAATGCGTGAGTGAAACTCAATATGCGCAGAAGACGAAATTTTCTGCGTAAGCTGTATCAAATAGAAATCACCACCCGACAATTCCAGTTTTGCGTTCTTTTTAAGCTGTGCGGAAACCGTTAATAAGTCTATAGGCTGTGTATCGTTAAAAAGCTGTACGATTGCCTCAAAAATATATTTATGGGCATCTTTGTAAAAGGCATCAGGCTGTAATATATCAATAACCTCATCAACCCCTTTCTTGTCAATCATCATTGCGCCTAACACGGCTTCCTCAAGGTCCAGCGCCTGAGGGGGCAGCTTGCCTTTTTCAAGGTTGATAATAGTAGTCTTATCAACTTTTACGGGGTTTATATTCCTGATATTTTCCATATTGCGAATGTACTTAAAATTGTAAGCTGAGCGTTAAGCAATTGTTAAG
>JBQGDS010000441.1:0-7286 GCA_052039185.1 Flavobacterium sp. | reverse complement strand
AAGAAAGATACACTAATACGGCAAATAAGTACAGTTAATACTGCTTTGACTACGGTTAATCAGGAATTACAGCAATATCATGTTAACGTGGATGAAATTGATCAGTTTCAGAGACGAAGTGACAGGCTGCAGCAAATGTTTGAAGCGTTGCGGTCATCATACGTTACTATTCTTCGCAGCAGGAACATGTATAATGATATGCTGGTTGTAGTTAATGATCCTTTACTTACTTATGATAATTATATTGAGAAATACCAGTCGGACTTTGAACAATCAGCAAAAACGATCAGGAGAATAGCAACAGAATTAGAAATTTTTGAGCAGGCGTATAGTGAACTGATAAATGAGTACAATACCATTAAATCAGACTGGGGGCTCAGCAAATATTTTCAGGAATCGGGGCGTGAGAAGTTATTTTTTAAAATTGATAAGCTAAAAGAAAGGGCTGACGGAATAAAAAAAGAAACAGATGGTTTTGAAATTGGTAAAATGCTTACAAATGTTGCCGATGCAGTAAGGCTTTTACGTAATAAATCGTCATATCAGATTGTTTCACGGCCAATACAGCCCATTTATGATCTCGTAATTTTTGATGTTGATATTAAGAAAAGCGTAAAAGAAAAGAATACTTTTCATAATGAGCGAAAATTCAGCCACAAGGAATTTACAAAGAACGGTATGAGACTTGATGTGAGCTTAGGCCTTTCAGGGAGTTATTTTCATAAAACGCCAACTTATGCATTAGGGACAGATGCTGCCGGTAACATTTCTATATTTGAGGAACAAAAACATTTATTTGTTCCTTCATTCCTTGGCCTGTTCACTGCGAGTTTCAGGAATGCCAGGCATGTAACAACTGGAATAAGTGTAGGATTAGGGATTGACGCTACAGATGGCAAGCTTCAGCTGAACAATTTTTTTGCTGGCCCGAGCCTTATCTGGGGTAAGCAGGAAAGAGTTTCATTTACAGCCGGCGCCACATTAAAAAATATTCAAAAGCTTAAATCAGAATATAAAGTGGGAGACCTTGTAGGGAACCAGACTGATATTAATAACTTTTTAACTGATCAATATAAATTAGGTGTTTTTGTAGCTGTAACTTACAATCTTACTAAAGATGTAAAAAAGCAATTGCAATCGGTTAAGAAATAAACTCAATCAAACACTACCTTTGCCTCTGTAACAAGAGGCATTTTTAGTTTAAGTGGACAATCAAAAGCAACTTCTCATAAAACTGGCGCATACAAAAATGCCATTCGGCAAGTACGAAGGCCGATACCTTATTGACCTGCCCGAATATTATATAATATGGTACCATAATAAAGGTTTTCCTAAAGGCCAGTTGGGCGACATGTTGGGGCTTGTTTATGAGCTTAAGCTCAATGGGCTGGAGGAGCTGGTGCGCAATATTAAAAAGCAATATCCACAAAAATAATTCTTGACTGTAATAATGCAGCAATGTAATAATGTTGACGTTGTTATATTGCTATATAAAGCAATTATTACATGGAACGATTGGTTAATTTTTGTACTTTTGCCTCGTTTTTTACAACAGCAACAACACAACACAACAGAATAATGAATCAAACAAAGTATATTTTTGTTACAGGCGGTGTGAGCTCTTCTTTAGGGAAGGGTATCATAGCAGCTTCGTTAGCAAAATTATTGCAGGCAAGGGGCTACAGGACAACTATCCAGAAATTTGACCCGTACATTAATGTTGACCCCGGTACACTTAATCCTTACGAGCATGGCGAATGTTACGTAACGGACGACGGCGCCGAGACCGACCTTGACCTTGGCCACTATGAGCGTTTCCTTAATGTCCCTACTTCTCAGGCCAATAACGTTACTACAGGAAGGGTATACCTTTCGGTTATTGAAAAGGAACGCAGGGGCGAATTTTTAGGCAAAACCGTACAGGTAGTGCCACATATTACTAACGAGATCAAGGAGCGTATGCAGCTGCTTGGCAACTCGGGCGAGTATGATATTGTAATTACCGAGATTGGCGGTACTGTAGGTGATATTGAGTCATTACCATATATTGAGTCGGTTCGTCAATTGGTTTGGGAACTGGGTGAGAGTAACGGTATTGTTATCCATCTTACACTGGTGCCTTTTCTGGCAGCAGCGGGCGAACTGAAAACAAAACCTACGCAGCACTCGGTTAAAACACTTATGGAAAGCGGTATTAAGGCCGATATACTGGTATGCCGTACCGAACATGAACTGTCGCAGGACCTGAGGCAGAAACTGGCCCTGTTTTGTAATGTAAAAAAAGAAGCTGTTATACAATCTATCGATGCTTCTACAATATATGATGTTCCTAACCTTATGCTTGAAGAAGGTCTTGATAAGGTAGCGCTTAAAAAACTGGACCTTCCGGAGAAAAACACACCGGATCTGGCTCAGTGGAACGAATTCCTTTTCAGGCTTAAAAACCCACAGCATACTGTAAATATTGGTCTTGTGGGTAAATATGTTGAGCTTCAGGATTCATACAAGTCAATACTTGAAGCGTTTATACATGCGGGCTCGGCCAATGAAACCAAAGTGAATGTTATAAGCATACATTCCGAGTATATTGATGCTGAGAACGCCGCCGAAAAGCTTGCCGGGCTTGATGGTATACTTGTCGCTCCCGGATTTGGAGGGCGCGGTATTGAAGGTAAAATAGAAACCGTGCGTTATGCCAGGGAAAATAAAATTCCGTTTTTCGGGATATGCCTTGGCATGCAGATGGCAGTTATAGAATATGCCCGTAATGTGCTGGGCTGGGCTGATGCGAACTCTACAGAAATGAATGAGAGCACGCAGCACCCTGTTATCAATATTATGGAAGAGCAGAAAACCATTACCGATAAGGGTGGGACAATGCGCCTTGGTGCATGGAAATGCAGCCTGAAGGAAGGTTCGCTTGCCGAGAGCATTTACGGTAAAAAAGATATACTGGAACGCCACCGTCACCGTTATGAATATAACGGGGCATATGCGACTGATTTTGAAAAAGAAGGACTTAAGGCATCGGGTGTAAATCCTGATACCGGACTGGTAGAAGTGGTTGAGATAGAAAACCACCCGTTCTTTATAGGGGTGCAGTACCATCCTGAATATAAGAGTACAGTTGCTAATCCGCATCCGCTTTTTGTAAGCTTTATAAAGGCTGCAGTGAACAGAAAATGTGAATAAGCAGGGCCATGAGGCTGAGGCTTTAACTATAAAAGGAGCAATCCTTATTTTGAAATAAATATATAAATGGAAGACAGAAAATTAGACAAAAGGTCGTTATTCGGGTTCATAATCATCGGTATTTTGCTTTTGTGGATGATTTACAACCAAACTCCTACACAGGAAGAGCTTAATAAAGAAAAAGCCAAAAAGGAGCAGATTGATAAAGCTAAAAAAACGCAGATACCGGAGCAGGCAACCGCTTCCATAGTACAGGACAGTACCCTGAGCGACTCACTTAAAATGCAGAAGCTTAAAGGTTCGCTTGGCGCATTTGCCTACAGTGCATCTTTACCATCGGCTAAAGCAAATATCACCGAGCTTAAAAACGACCTGCTTACACTTCGCGTGTCAAACAAGGGTGGTTATATAGCCGAAGCCAATATTAACAGCTTTGAGAAGTTTAGCAAAGGTTCTAACCAAAGGGTAGAGCTTATAAAAAATAATAATGCCGATTTCAACCTTCAGCTTAAAACCAAAGACAATCGTATACTAAACACGAAAGATCTTTACTTTGAGCCGGTAATGACTGAAGAAGGTGGAAACAAAGTGCTTACCATGCGCCTTAAAGCAGGTGAAAACCAGTTTCTGGAATATCGTTATGTAATGAAGCCTAACGATTACATGCTGGATTTCTCTATCCGTACACAGGGCCTTTCACAAGTGCTTGATACATCTAAACCAATGGATTTGGAGTGGATGCTTAAAACGTACAGGAACGAGAAAAGCGTAACGTACGAAAATCGTTATACCGAACTTATTTATGAGTACGAAGGCGGCAAGGATAATTATCTTGGGCAGGGTACAAGCGATACTGAAAAAGCTGAAGATGTTACTTACATAGCATTTAAGCAGCATTTCTTTACATCAATACTTTTAACCGAAACACCATTTAAAACGGCTGACCTTACTTCGGAAAACCTGGTTAAGGATGAAAAGATAGATACCACTTTTACTAAAAAGTTTACCGCTAAAATGCCACTTCAGTTTAAAGGCGGCGAATTGGGGTATAACATGCAGTGGTATTACGGCCCTGCCGATTACGATATCTTAAATCATTATGATAAGAACCTTGATGAGGTTATGCCGCTTGGGTGGGGTATTTTCGGGTGGATAAACCGTATAATATTTATACCGGTATTCTCGCTTATCAGCTCAATAATGCCTTATGGTCTTGCAATTATACTTTTTACTATACTGGTAAGGCTGGTAATGTCGCCGGTAACATACAAGTCATATGTTTCTCAGGCCAAGATGAAAGTACTTCGTCCGGAGATCAACGAGATCAGCGAAAAGTACAAAAAAGACCCGATGAAAAAGCAGCAGGAAACCATGAAACTGTACAACAGTGCGGGTGTGAACCCTATGGCAGGATGTTTACCGGCACTTATGCAAATTCCGGTCTTCTATGCGCTATTCCAGTTCTTCCCATCATTCTTTGATCTTAGGCAGAAAAGTTTCCTTTGGGCTGATGACCTTTCGTCGTATGACTCTATCGTGCAATTACCATTCTACATACCATTCTATGGTAACCACGTGAGTTTATTTCCTATACTGGCATCGGTGGCAATTTTCTTCTACATGAAAATGACCACAGGCGACCAGGCAATGTCAGCGCCGCCACAGGAAGGCATGCCGGATATGAGCAAGATCATGAAGATCATGATATACATATCACCAATCATGATGCTTATCTTCTTTAACAATTACGCATCAGGTCTGTCATTGTACTACTTTATATCAAACCTTATTACAATAGGTATAATGTTAGTGATTAAGAATTATATTGTTAAGGACGACAAGATACACGCACAGCTTCAGGCTAACAAAGCCAAGCCTAAAACGCAAAGCCGTTTCCAGCGCAAAATGCAGGAAATGATGGAGCAGGCACAGGAACAGCAAAAAGCCCGTCAGAACAAAAAATAAGAATTAAGCACCTTCGGGTGCTTTTTTTATGCCACGGTTTGTGTAGTGCTCGTTTTGTCAATAAATTTGCTTTCTTAAAGTTATTACAGGGATAAACCTTACAATCATGAAAAAAATAATCTTATTTGCGGTGGCAGCTTTGTTTTCGGTTACTGCTTTTGCACAGGATATAAATAAAAAGGATGCTAAAGGCGAACGCCACGGCTTGTGGAAAGGAATGTATGAAGATACAAAACTGCCACGCTTTGAAGGGACGTTCAGTCATGGGAAAGAAACAGGTAAATTCAAATTCTTTGAAAACACCAAAGGTTCTCCACTGGCTGCTACCAGGGATTTTTCGGCAGACGGTTCATGCCTTACTGCTTTTTATAATGAAAAAGGGCAAAAGACCGCCGAAGGTAAAGAAGTGAACAAACTACGCCAGGGCGAATGGAAATTCTACCAGGAAAACAACCAGCTGCTGTCAATCGAAAATTATGATAAGGGGAAGATAGTAGGTATAAGAAAGGTTTTCTTTCCGGGTAATATAATTGCAGAGGAGACAGCTTACGTGAATGGAGTTAAGGATGGCGCGTATAAAAAATACTCGGACAACGGAGTTGTATTGGAAGAGGCAAGTTACAAAGCAGGTGAATATCATGGCCCTGCGGTATACCGTAACGGTAAAAATGAAGTGGTAGCCAAAGGCCAGTTTAAGAACGGTAAAAAGGCAGGTGTTTGGCAGTATTTTGAAAAAGGCAAACTTGTTAAGGAAGTTGACATGAGTGCCAAAAGGAAAGTAGAACGCAAACAAAGCTGATATTTTTGTAATTTTGCCTAAATTTTAGGAGAGAGAATTATGAAACGTGTTGTTGTTGGGCTTTCGGGCGGGGTTGATTCAAGTGTGGCAGCATACCTGTTGCAGGAGCAGGGGTATGAGGTTATTGGGCTTTTTATGAAAAACTGGCACGATGATTCGGTTACCATTTCAAATGAATGCCCGTGGCTTGAAGACAGCAATGATGCACTGTTGGTAGCCGAAAAACTCGGGATTCCTTTCCAGACTGTCGACCTTAGCGAGCAGTACAAAGAACGTATTGTGGACTATATGTTCAATGAATATGAAAAAGGGCGTACTCCAAACCCTGATGTGCTGTGCAACCGCGAGATAAAATTTGATGTTTTCATGAAAATTGCCCTAAGCCTGGGCGCTGACTATGTAGCAACGGGACACTATTGCCGTAAAGCTACCATAGAAAAAGATGGTAAGGAGATACACCAGCTTTTAGCCGGGGTAGATGTTAATAAGGATCAGTCTTACTTTTTATGCCAGCTAAGCCAGGAGCAGTTAAGTAAAGCTTTATTCCCGATAGGTGAGCTTACAAAGCCACAGGTGCGCGAAATTGCCGCTAAGATGGATTTGGTTACCGCAGAGAAAAAAGACTCGCAGGGGCTTTGTTTTATAGGTAAAGTAAGGTTGCCGGAGTTTCTTCAGCAGCAATTGCAACCTAAGGAAGGTTTAATATATGAGGTAAATGCCGATATGGATACGTATCAGTCTGAGAAACCACAGTTTTCAACAGTAAAAGAACAGCTGGCATACGAGGCTAAAAATATAGACTACAAGCCCGAAATGGGTAAAATGGTAGGCCGTCATCAGGGAGCGCATTATTACACTATAGGTCAGCGTAAAGGCCTTAATGTAGGCGGTACCAAAGAACCGCTTTTTATTATAGCGACTGATACGGAAACCAATACAATATATACAGGTCAGGGGCATAACCATCCTGGACTCTTTCGCAAAGCATTATTTATACAAGGCAATGAAGTACATTGGGTACGCGAAGACCTTACACTTAAAGATGGCGAAACTATGGATGTTATGGTGCGTATACGCTATCGCCAGCCACTACAAAAAGCTACACTGCACCAGTTTGACAACGGAATGTACATTTCTTTTGAAAACCCGCAAAGCGCCATTACCGAAGGCCAATTTGCCGCCTGGTATATTGGCGAAGAATTGGTGGGTAGTGGAGTGATATCGTAATGCTCTACAATCTCCATACCCATACTTCCACTAACAATCCTAATGTTTTTGAGGTAGTGAACCGCTACCCGTATGAAGAGATTGATGTGCCATACTTTTCCAC
>JBQGDS010000440.1:0-3757 GCA_052039185.1 Flavobacterium sp. | reverse complement strand
GGATTAGTGTTCAGCTAATTTTTAAGAGGATTTTAGCTACGCACATATTTGGGTAAGATTATGTACATTTGTGGCATGTTTCAACTGGGTAAAACGATAGTGTCGGAAGACATACTGGAGAAGGAATTTGTGTGCAACCTGTCGGCCTGCAAAGGCGGATGCTGTATAGACGGCGATGCCGGTGCACCGTTAAATGAAGAGGAAACCCGCATACTGGAAGAGATTTACCCAATAGTAAAACCTTTCCTCCGCCCGGAAGGAATTGCTGCAATTGAAGCGCAGGGCACCTGGATAACCGGTACCGATGGCGAGCTTGAAACCCCTTTAATAGATAATAAAGACTGCGCTTACGTAATTTTTGATGGCAAGACCGCTCTCTGCGGCATTGAACAGGCTTATAACCAAGGACTGGTAAAATGGAAAAAACCCGTTTCCTGCCACCTGTACCCTATACGCGTGAAAGACTTTAGTGAATTTGCAGCAGTAAATTATGACCGTTGGGATATATGCAGTGATGCATGTTCACTTGGCAAAGAACTGGAAGTTCCCGTTTACAAATTTGTGAAGGAAGCCCTTATACGTCGTTTTGGCGAAGACTGGTATGCCGAACTTGAAAAAGTTGCCGAAGAGCTGAAAAGCGAGCGCACCCGATAACCACCTTTTACACTGTTAAACCTTTATTTTTACTGGCTTTTTGAGCAGAAAATGCGTATTTTTATTTTTTATAAAATATTCATTTTCAAATAATTGCATTTTACATTTTCAATCAAGTCTATTTTTGCCGTTGTTAAAAACTCCATGTGATTGTGAATAAGTTTGGCTTTCAATTTTAATATCAAATGCCAATCTTTGTATCTCCCCTTTCGTTGAAAACAACATTTCTATAATACAATAAAAGTCAAAGCGATATGTCTGCAATTGAACCAATTTTACAGGAAAACAAGAACAGGTTTGTAATATTCCCCATTAAGCACCACGATATATGGGAATGGTACAAAAAAATGGAGGCGAGTTTCTGGACGGCTGAAGAAATAGACCTTCACCAGGACCTTACCGACTGGAATACAAAACTAAGCGACGATGAAAAATATTTCATTAAGCACATTCTTGCATTCTTTGCAGCATCAGACGGGATTGTAAACGAGAATCTTGCTGAAAACTTTGTAAATGAGGTTCAGTATCCTGAAGCTAAGTTTTTCTACGGTTTCCAGATCATGATGGAAAACATACATAGCGAAACCTACTCGCTGCTTATTGATACGTATGTAAAGGATGAGGCGGAGAAAGACCAGCTTTTCCATGCGCTTGACGTATTCCCTGCTATTAGGAAAAAAGCGGAGTGGGCACTAAAATGGATCGAGTCCGATTCATTTGCCGAAAGGCTTATTGCATTTGCCGCTGTAGAGGGTATTTTCTTCTCAGGTGCATTCTGCTCTATCTTCTGGCTTAAGAAGCGCGGGCTCATGCCGGGGCTTACCTTCAGTAACGAGCTGATTTCGCGTGATGAAGGTGTACACTGTGATTTTGCCGTACACCTGCACAATCACCACCTGATAAATAAAGTACCTAAAGACAGGATAAAAGAGATACTTATTGATGCGCTGAACATAGAGCGTGAATTTATAACCGAGTCGCTTCCTGTAAGCCTTATTGGTATGAATGCAGTGCTTATGACCCAATATCTGGAGTTTGTAACCGACAGGCTACTGGTAGAACTGGGCTGCGAAAGACAGTTTAACGTAGGTAACCCATTTGATTTTATGGATATGATATCGCTTCAGGGTAAAACCAATTTCTTCGAGAAGAGGGTGTCAGAATACCAGAAAGCAGGCGTGCTTAATAAAGACGCTGACTCAGGGAAAATAAGCTTCGACGCTGATTTTTAATAAAATAACAAACCAATTATATCAAAAGGCACGCGTGCCTGAATCACTAACCCTTATAAACGTTGTCCTATGTATGTAGTAAAAAGAGATGGAAGAAAAGAGCCGGTAATGTTCGACAAAATTACCGACAGGGTAAGGAAATTATGTTATGAGCTTAATGAGCTGGTAGATCCGGTTAAGGTAGCCATGCGCGTTATTGAAGGATTATATGACGGTGTAACCACATCAGAACTGGATAACCTTGCTGCTGAAACCGCAGCATCTATGACGGTTACCCACCCTGATTATGCACAGCTGGCAGCACGCATTGCAGTAAGTAACCTGCACAAGAATACTAAAAAATCGTTCAGCGAAACAATGAACGACATGTACCACTACGTGAACCCACGCACCAACCAGGAAGCGCCACTTATCTCGGACGAGGTACATGCAACTATAATGGCTAATGCCGAGCTTCTTGATTCGACCATTATATATAACAGGGACTTTAACTATGATTACTTCGGGTTTAAAACACTGGAGCGTTCTTACCTGCTTAAGGTAAACGGTAAAATAGTTGAAAGGCCACAGCATATGCTTATGCGTGTTTCGGTAGGTATTCACCCTGACGATATGAAATCGGCCATTGAAACCTATGAGCTGATGTCGAAGAAATTCTTCACCCACGCTACGCCTACACTTTTCAACTCAGGAACGCCTAAACCGCAAATGTCATCATGCTTCCTTCTTTCTATGAGAGACGATAGTATTGAAGGTATTTACGACACCCTGAAGCAAACCGCAATGATATCGCAATCGGCCGGAGGCATAGGGCTTTCTATACATAACGTTAGGGCTACAGGATCATACATTCGCGGTACTAACGGTACATCTAACGGTATTGTACCAATGCTAAGGGTTTATAATGACACTGCTCGTTATGTAGACCAGGGCGGCGGTAAGCGTAAAGGCAGCTTTGCCGTATATATTGAAACATGGCATGCTGATATATTTGATTTTCTTGACCTGAAAAAGAACCACGGTAAGGAAGAGATGCGTGCACGTGACTTGTTCTACGCCATGTGGACAAGCGACCTGTTCATGAAACGTGTACAGGATGACGCGCAATGGACACTTATGTGCCCTAACGAATGTCCGGGGCTGTATGATGTATACGGCGAGAAATTTGAAGCGCTATATGAAAAATATGAGTCTGAAGGACGTGGCCGCAAGACAATAAAGGCACGTGAACTTTGGGAAAAAATACTTGAAAGCCAGATTGAGACCGGTACACCCTATATGCTTTACAAGGATGCGGCCAACAGGAAATCAAACCAGAAAAACCTGGGTACTATCCGTTCATCAAATCTTTGTACCGAGATCATGGAGTACACCTCCCCGGATGAGATTGCGGTATGTAACCTGGCTTCAATCTCGTTACCAATGTTTGTGGAAAACGGTACGTTTAACCATGAATATCTTTATGATGTAACCAAGCGCGTAACACGTAACCTAAATAAAGTAATTGACAGGAACTATTACCCTGTTAAGGAGGCTGAAAACAGCAACATGCGTCACCGCCCGGTAGGATTGGGTGTACAGGGGCTTGCTGATGCATTCATCCTTATGAGGATGCCATTTACCAGCGATGAGGCTAAAAAGCTGAACCAGGAAATATTTGAAACCATGTATTTTGCTGCTGTTACCGCATCTATGGAAATGGCAAAAGAAGAAGGGCCATACTCTACATTCCAGGGGTCGCCTATATCGCAGGGCGAGTTCCAGTACAACCTTTGGGGCCTTAATGACAGCGACCTTAGCGGCCGTTGGGACTGGGCTTCGCTTCGTAAGGAAGTTATGGAGCATGGTGTACGTAACTCATTGCTTATGGC
>JBQGDS010000439.1:0-2524 GCA_052039185.1 Flavobacterium sp. | reverse complement strand
TTAAACCTTTTGCTTGGCCGGCGTTCTATTTTATCCTCCATCTCCCCTACTGTCCGCTTTACATAATCTCTAAGTGTGTAAGTACTATCTTTAGCGTTCCAGCTTATTGAATTAGCTGTTATTTTATATTCCAGCTTATTTTCCTTAAACTTTTCAAGGGTAAAATTATAACCGTTGCTGCTAATGTAGTTAAAGCTGCTAACGTAAATATACTCATCGTCGCTAATCTGCTTATACACATCCTGGCTTTGCCGTATCTCCGGATTATTTTTAAGATAGGTGTACCGGAAATCATTAAAACCCTTACTGGCTCCCGGCACGAGAAATACACCCATTACCAAAGCAAATAGTGAGATCATGGTTGCACCAATAATATAAGGCCTAAGGAAACGTGTATAAGATATCCCGGAACTAAGAATTGCAATAATTTCAGTATTATTGGCAAGCTTTGACGTAAACCATATCACCGAAAGGAAAAGCAGTATAGGAAAAAGCATATTGGCAAAATATATGGTAAAATCACCATAATATTTAAGCACCTCAAGAAGTGGTACTTTTTTCGCCAGAATCTTGTTTATTTTTTCCGAAACGTCAACCACAATCCCAATAGGGATAAAAAGCAACAGCATTACAAAAAATGTTGCCAGGTAACGCTTTAAAATATACTTATCAATTAGTTTCATTCACTTTCAGTCATAAAGTTATAAAGTCGAAAGTTGTAAAGTTCACTCTGAAATCTACAAATCAAAACCCGAATATCGCATTACAGCCTGTTACTCATCTGCTTAACCATCATATCTTTCCATTCCCTGAAATCGCCTGCTATAATATGTTTACGGGCTTCGCGTACCAGCCACATGTAAAAGCCAAGGTTGTGTATTGTTGCTATCTGCTTGCCAAGATACTCATTAGCCGCAAATAAATGGCGCAGGTATGCTTTGGTATATTCCCTGTCAACAAACGTTATACCCATTTCATCAAGTGGGGAAAAATCAGCTTCCCACTTCTTGTTTTTAATATTTATAGTCCCGTGGGCGGTAAACAGCATCCCGTTACGCGCATTACGCGTAGGCATAACACAGTCAAACATATCAACACCTAACGCAATATTCTCTAAAATATTGATTGGCGTACCCACCCCCATTAAATAACGGGGTTTGTCTTCCGGTAATATGCTGCAAACCACATCAGTCATTGCATACATTTCTTCGGCCGGTTCACCAACTGATAATCCGCCAATGGCATTACCCTGCGCACCGGCATTGGCAATATATTCTGCCGATTGCTGACGAAGGTCTTTATAGGTACTCCCTTGTACAATAGGGAAAAAGGTTTGCTCATAGCCATATTTATACGGCAGTTTTTCAAGATGCGCAATACACCTGTCCAGCCAGCGGTGCGTCATGTGCATAGAACGCTTTGCATAACGATAGTCGCAAGGGTACGGCGTACATTCATCAAACGCCATAATAATATCGGCACCTATGGTACGCTGGATTTCCATAACGCTTTCCGGCGAAAAGAAATGGTAAGAACCATCAATATGGCTTTTGAATTTTACGCCTTCCTCTTTGATTTTCCTGTTGGCCGAAAGTGAGTATACCTGGTAACCGCCACTATCGGTAAGGATGTTACGATCCCAGTTCATAAACTTATGAAGGCCGCCTGCTCTTTCAAGAATATCGGTTTGCGGGCGAAGGTATAAGTGATAGGTATTACCTAAAATAATATCAGGGTTTATTTCGTCTTTCAGTTCCCTTTGGTGCACACCTTTAACCGATGCTACGGTACCTACAGGCATGAATATAGGGGTTTGTATTTCGCCATGATCAGTAGTAACAACTCCGGCACGGGCTTTTGAAAGCGGGTCTTTGGTAATTAAATCAAATTTCATGTTTCTCTTTTACAGCCTGCAAAGATACTATTTCAGAGTTTAGATTGGAGATTTTAGATCATAGAATTTAAACAAAGAAAGTAATGCTCATAAGCAAATGAAGTAGGTACATGTATTGCTTAAAAGTCAAACAATCTAAAAATCGAACCTTCCTAAATCGAAATATCTGCCTATATTTGCGCAGGTTTAACTTTAACTATTACAATGGAGCTTAACACACAACAACTTAACGATTTAACTACACAGGTAAGGAGAGACATACTTCGTATGGTGCATGCGGTAAATTCAGGACACCCGGGCGGTTCGCTTGGCTGTACCGAATTTTTGGTAACATTGTACCAGGCGATTATGGAGCGTAAGGACGGATGGGATATGGACGGTAAAGATGAAGATATATTCTTCCTTTCTAACGGCCATATATCTCCTGTATTTTACAGCGTACTTGCACGCAGCGGCTATTTCCCTGTAAGCGAGCTGGCTACTTTCCGCCTTATCAACTCATGGCTGCAAGGCCACCCTACCACTCACGAAGGATTACCCGGCGTGCGTATTGCATCAGGTTCTCTTGGGCAGGGGCTCAGCGTGGCAGTAGGCGCTGCACAGGCGAAGAAACTAAACAATGACAACCAC
>JBQGDS010000438.1:0-1520 GCA_052039185.1 Flavobacterium sp. | reverse complement strand
GCAGTCGCAGTTTACAGTTTTCAGTTTTGTGGAAAACTGTAAACATCGTCTGCCAACTAAATTAGTTACTCTCAAGCTTTGTCCTGGTTTTACTTAAAAACTCAGCAGATATTCCCAGGTATGAAGCAATGTAGTGCTGGGCAATGCGCTGTGGCAGGGTAGGGTATACCTCAAGAAAATCGAGGTATTTTTCCATAGCGGTTTTTGATATAGTATTAAAAAGCCTGTTTTGGGTTACGGCAAGATGACGCTGCAGCAGTATACGGAATGCCCTTTCAAAGCGCGGAGCACGTTCAAAAAGTTCTTCATTAGCTTCAGGCGTAAACGAAAGAAATTCACAGTCTTCCATTGTTTCTATAAACAGCTTGCTGGGTTTATCTTCATAGATGCTGAATGAAATGTCGCTTACCCAGGCATTTTCAATAGCAAATTGAAGTATTACCTCAAAGCCGTTAGGGTCAATATAATACTTTCGCACGCAGCCCTTTATTACAAAATCTTCGAAGTTGCACATTTCGCCTTCATGAAGCATGATTGTTTTTTTAGGCACTTTTTTATGTACCGCAAGGCTGTTCAGTATTTTCAGTTCTTCTGCCGAAAAACTTACATAACGGCTAAGGCTTTCATTTAATTGCTGATACATGTCCATAATAAAGGGCTTTACAGCAAATGTAGGATTTTTGCCAAAACAAAAAAAGCGCCCTTAAGGCGCTTTGATCAGTATTATACCGTTTGTTTCTTTTTAATAATGAGTGCGCATATACCCGAAATCAGTAATCCAAGGGGGAAAATTTCAGTATACGTTATAAGCGCATTAACTATTGGGTTTTTATAATATTCATTAAACTGTTTCATTTCTGCCATTTTACTGTCAATCTGTGCCTGAGCCATACCTGCTTCCTTCATTTGCGAAGCTGCATATGCAGTATATTTCTCAGCGAAATCAGGAATGAAAAAGTAGTAGTTAACCAACCACACGGCAACATATACTGTAGAAGCTACAAAAGCTATGAGTACACCTATTTTAAAAGCCTCACCAAATGTAATTATACCTTTATTATGATCGTCGCGGTATTTTTTAACACCTACAAAAATAAGCGCAAAGGCCACAAGCATGGAAGCATAGCCATACAGCATGCCGTTTTTAAAATCAATCTCATTAGAAAAAGCCATGGCAACAGTCCAGATGCTTGTTATCAATCCGCCGATAAGGCCGTAGGTAAGTACAATTTTTTTCATGTTTTTATCTTTGTATTTGTTGGTGCAAATCTCGTTTTCCCAGTCCAATAAACACTCATACTTTAGTGTGATTTCATCTATTTTATTGGCAACGGCCTTAGTTTATGGAATAATGTTAAGCTTCCGTGCTGATTCTATTGCCTGTGTGCGGCGTTTTACCTCAAGCTTTTCAAATAATTTTGATGAGTGCGTTTTTACAGTATTAAGCGAAATAAAAAGGCGGGCTGCTATTTCGGCATTGCTCCTTCCTTCTGCCATAAGCTGTAGTACTTCCAGCTCCC
>JBQGDS010000437.1:0-7931 GCA_052039185.1 Flavobacterium sp. | reverse complement strand
ACTACTACTCAGGTACCAATGACCCCACTTAACCCTGGTGCTGTTTATCAGTTCTATATCAGGACTAACTGTGGTCAGTCTGGCTATAGCAACTGGGTAGGGCCAATTGCATTCAACTCAGTTTTCCCTGCTGCTAACCTTCCGTATGCAATGGGCTTTGAAGGTCAGGATAATTTAGCTTTCCTTGGTTGGGCAAGCCTTCCGGGTGCTACAGGTACTGACTGGACAATCGAGCAAACTTCAACTTCTGCACCATCACAAGAAGGGACAAACGTAGCCCAAGCTGGCGCGAATGGAGGAATTTCAGATGCATGGATGTTCTCAAGACCTCTTAATTTAACAGCTAACGTTCCTGTAACTTTAACTTATTACATGAGAAAAGCTGCTTTAGCAGGTGCAGGTAATGTTAACAATTTAAAAGTAACTTGGGGTACAGGTATGTCAGCAGCTACACAGACAAATACACTTGCTACTTATAACGATTATCAAAGTACTACTTATGAGCAAAAAACACATACATTTACACCTACAACTACAGGTGTGTATGTTATTGGTTTCCAGTATACTGCTCCTGCCCACGTACAGACTAACTTTGGTGTAATTCTTATTGACAACGTAAACATTACAGCTACAGCAGGTTCAAATGATTTCCTTGCTTCTAAGCTTTCAATCTATCCAAATCCTGCTAATGATGTAGTTAACATTGCTAATGCAGATAACATCTTAATCAATGGAGCACAAATTGTAGACCTTAACGGCCGTACAGTTAAAGTTGCTAAATTCAACGGTGTTTCTGAAGCTCAGATCAATATTTCTGACCTTGCTTCAGGTGTGTATATGATGACTGTATCTTCTGATCAGGGATCACTTACCAAGAAAATCGTTAAGCAATAATTATTTGCTTACAGATATAAAAAGGCTCCGCTTAGCGGAGCCTTTCTTTTTTAATAACTTTTATTATTTTAAACCGTCATAGAAAACAGTTTGGTTTCCGGAGCTTTTCGCTTTAATCTCATGTCAAAAGCCATACAGATATTCCTTACAAAGGCTTTTCCTTTTTCAGTAACTTTAATATAGTCATTTCCAACATCTAACAGGTTGTCATATTCCATTTCTTTAAGGCTTATAAGCACATCAGGTAATTCATTAAAGTACAGATTTTTATCGCGCCAGTTAGTTTCAAAACAGCACATCAGGTTAAGTATATGTCGCCTGATCACAAGATCTTCATCGGTAAGTATATGCCCCCTGAAAACCGGCAGTCGGTTTTCGTTTATTCTTGCATAATAGTCTTCAAGGTTTTTTTCGTTCTGGGCAAAACTATACCAGCTGTCACTTATTGATGATGCGCCAAGACCTATCATCAACTGCGTTTTACTGGCACTGTATCCCATAAAATTACGATGGAGTGAACGATTTTTAAAAGCATCATACATAGTATCTGTTTCTAATGCAAAATGATCCATCCCTATTTCGTGATAACCAGTGCTGCACAGCAGTTTTTTGCCTGTTTCGTACAGTTTACGTTTTTCGCCATCTTTTGGTAGGTTAGCTTCATCATATCCGCGCTGCCCGTTACCTTTTATCCACGGTACGTGTGCATAACTGTAAAACGAGATACGGTCGGGGTTAAGTGATTTGGTTTTTTCAATCGTATCAATCATATTTTCCAATGATTGGAAAGGCAGTCCAAAAACCAGGTCATGACTTATAGATGTGTAGCCTATTTCCTTGGCCCAAAAAGTTACCTTAGCCACATTATGCAAGGGCTGTATACGATGTATGGCTTTCTGTACTGTTTCGTTATAATCCTGTACTCCAAAGCTTACCCTTCGAAAACCGAGATTATATAAAGTTTGGAGGTGTTCTTTGGTCGTGTTATTAGGATGTCCTTCAAAACTGAATTCATATCCTGGTGCAGTATCGGCAAGCTCAAAAATACCGTTTATTAATGCTCCAAGATTTTCAGGGCTAAAGAAAGTTGGAGTGCCACCCCCAAGATGTAGTTCTTTTATGCGTGGCCTTGTACTGAATTGATTGCGATATAAGGCCCATTCCTTTAAAACTGCCTGAATGTATGGCATTTCAACATCATGTCTTTTGGTTATTCGCTTGTGGCATCCGCAAAATGTACACATACTTTCACAAAAAGGCAGGTGTATGTAAAGGCTAATGCCTTCGGTAGAGTTACTTTCATTAAAAGAATGGATAAATGAATTTTTCCATTCCAGTTCAGTGAACCGGTCTTCATCCCAGTAGGGCACGGTAGGGTAACTGGTATACCTTGGCCCCGGTACATTATATTTCTGAATTATTGAACTGTTCATATCAACAAATTTTTCATCAAAGGTAACGTAGCCCCTTACCGAAAAAAATGATAAATATCAGTTACAAATCAACATTTTAAGATGTACTATTTTTCCAGTATCATGGTCATGCCCTGGCCACCTGCTGCACATACAGATATGAAACCTTTACCCGAACCTTTTTGATGCAGTAGTTTAGCCATTGTAGCCAGTACACGGCCTCCGGTAGCGGCAAACGGATGCCCGGCCGCAAGACTGCTCCCGTTTACGTTAAGTTTATTACGGTCAATAGCTCCTAATGATGGTACACCAAATGAGGCCGAAAGCGTTTCGCTTTCCCATATTTTAAGCATAGTAAGTACCTGTGCTGCAAAAGCCTCATGAATTTCATAAAAATCAAAATCCTGTAGTGTAAGTCCTGCCTTATGCAGCATTTTTGGCGCAGCATACACGGGTGCAAGTAATAGGTTCTGCCTGTTATTTATATATTCTATAGCAGCCATTTCGGCATGTGTTATGTAGGCCAGTATTTCAAGATTATTTACTTTAGCCCATTCTTCACTTGCCAATAAAATACACGAAGCACCATCGGTAAGCGGGGAGGAGTTGCCTGCTGTTAGTGTTCCGCTAACCCTGTCAAAAGCAGGTTTTAGTTTTGCCAGCTTATCAATGGTTGAGTCCCTGCGTAAATTATTGTCGGATGTTAGCCCCATGTAAGGGGTAACCATATCGTCAAAAAATCCCTTCTCTGTAGCTGCTGCCATTTTAAGGTGGCTTTGCAATGCATATTCGTCCTGTTCACGGCGACTGATTTCATAGTATCGCGCCGTAATTTCGGTATGCCCGCCCATAGAAAGTCCAGTGCCGGGTTCAATATTCATTGGTGCAACAGGGCTAAGGTCGCCCACGCGAATTTTAAGGAAATTACTTATCTTGCCTACAGTTGATTTACTCCTGCGGGCAGCAAGAAGCAGTTTCCTTACATGCTCATTAAGTACCAAAGGCACATTACTTGTAGAGTCAACGCCACCAGCTATACCGCATTCAATTTGTCCTAACGCAATTTTATTGGCTATGTATAATGCGGCTTCAATCCCTGTGTTACAGGCCTGCTGAATATCGCAGGCAGGGGTTTTAGGATCCAGCTCAGATGCAAGCACACATTCGCGCATCAGGTTTATTTCCCAGCTATGTTTTATCACAGCACCTCCAGCTACCTCTCCCAGCTGCATACCTTGCAGGTTATGTTTTTGTATAAGGCTGTTCAGCGTTGCCACCATCATATCTTTATTTGATGCATTTACATAAGCGGTATTGTGCCTGGCAAAGGGTATGCGGTTATAGCCTACTATGGCTACCCTGCGAAGAGACTGATTGTTTAGCATGGTGTAATTTTTATCCTAAATTAAGTAAAATACAGGAGATAACGATATTGTTATTAAAAACAGAGAGCCTGCTTATGCAGGCTCTTATAATAATATTTGATCGGGTTATTTTTTTACAACCCGTATAACTTTAGAATCAGTGCCTATTTGCAATGTAATGAAATAAACCCCTGAAGCATTATCGCCTAAGTCAATAACATTATTGTTTATGTTCAGATTAATTTGTTGCCCTAAACTGCTATATGCCGTAAGTGTAAAATCAGTATCATCGGCATTTTCAATATTTATAAGCCCGGTGGTTACGGTAGGATACAGGAGTATCTTGTTTATAGGATAGTCTTCTTTTGAAAGCAGTCCCCACGTATCTGTAGCTATAGGGCCGTTCCATATTATTGTAGCAAGGTAAGGATTATCAATAAAAGGGTTGCGGTTTCCCTGTATAGCCTGTAATATATTGTTCCTGTTTATTTCATACTGACTTACGGGATCCTGCTGGTTCCATTCCAGAAAAATATTCGGCATATCGCCATGAGGGCTGTATGATGTACTTCCTGAACCTACATCGGTAGGATCGCATTGTGTTTCATAGCGCAGGTACATATACATCATCATGCGGGCTATATCGCCTTTCCATTCATCTCCCGGGTACCATGAGCCTGAAACAATACCTGCATTGCCGGATCCGCTAATAAAAGGCCTGTTGCTGCGGCTACCGTTCATCTGGCTGTCTATTGCCCTTAGGTGATGTGCATCGCTCCCTGCATTTTCCTGGCCTAATGGTGGCGTTCCTAACGATTGCGCAAATGTATGCTCCCTTACCCAAAAGCCAGCACAAGTTGATGTATGACAACTAAGGTCTTTACTTCGTGTACGGTCGTTAATGGTAATGCCAAAAGTTTCAATATAACCGTAAATAAGCAATACATTTTGCGAATTTGCAAGGTCAAGGTCAGTTTGCTTCAAAGCATTCCATACTTCCGGGGTATATATTAATTGATAGGTGTGTGTAGTAGTTATAAGTGTGGAAAGCTGGCTTTTAAGTGCATTTCCTGTCTGGCTAAAATCAATCTGGTTGTAATAGGTTGGTATTTGTGCAATGCACCAAAACGGAAATAATATAAGTAGCAGCGTAAATTTTTTCATTGTAATGTGTTTAACCTGACAAATGTAAGGAGTTTTTGCATAACGAATATTATACAAAAAATGCGAGAGTTTTTAAAATATTTTGTTTGATTACAAACTCCGCTAATTACTGAAATATTTTAAATGTATCTCTGTACTTTTTAAATAGTTAGCAAGCTAAACTAATGCCATTGATAAGTTCATTTGTCTGAAACCTGTTAAATGTATTGTAAAATATTACAAATGAATAGTTTAACGTAAACT
The DNA here is from genome assembly GCA_052039185.1 of Flavobacterium sp. Classification (GTDB taxonomy): domain Bacteria; phylum Bacteroidota; class Bacteroidia; order Flavobacteriales; family Flavobacteriaceae; genus Flavobacterium. The sequence continues at coordinate 2,854 of JBQGDS010000437.1, read as the reverse complement.
TACCACTAATTAACATAGCCCTATAAGATGCCCGTATGCAGGATAGTTAACTTTATAATACTTCAAATAAGTATTAATTAAAACATTTACAATTATGTCAATTATCCAAAATGACCATTCAGAAGGCCCGGTAGCCAAGGCCATTGAAAACCAGACTTCAAAACTTCCATCTGACCTTTTTTTATGGGCCGCTGTAGGCTCTATGGCAGTATCAGCAACTTTAAAATGCCTTGGCAGAAAACATAGCGCACTATTTGTTGGGCAGTGGGCTGCACCTTTTTTACTACTTGGTATCTATAATAAGATAGTGAAAGTTGAAGGCAGCGACAAGCAGTCAAACCATTTTTCAGGTGGACAGCGTGTAACACCTGCCGATCAGCATCCTATAAGTGACTATGCAGAACCTGAAAAGGATATAACAGTTTAGCAATCGTTAAAATGAATTTTATGGAAAAGAAACATGCATTAATTACCGGTGCAACCAGCGGAATAGGATATGAGCTGGCAAAACTATTTGCTAAGGATGGTTATAACCTTGTATTGGTGGCACGCAGCGAAGAAAACCTGAGGCACACCGCAACTGAAATGGAACAGTTAAACAACAGTATTCACACGCATGTTATAGCTGTCGATCTTTTCGAGCCAGATGCCGCCGAAAAAATTTACAATAAGACTACCGAACTTGGCATAACGATAAATGTCCTGGTAAATGATGCAGGGCAGGGCGAGTGGGGAAGATTTATTAAGACTGACCTAAAACGCGAACTGGATATTATACAGCTTAATATCGTTGCACTGATCAGCCTTACAAAATACTATTTAAGGGAAATGACTGAGCGCAATGAAGGAAAGATACTTCAATTAGCCTCTTCTGTGTCTAAAGCGCCATCGCCATACCTTTCTGTTTATGCAGCAACCAAAGCTTTTGTATTATCGTTTACTGAGGCACTAATTGAAGAACTGGAAGATACTGCAGTAACGGTTACAGCACTTCAGCCTGATGCGACTGATACTGATTTTTTCCACAAGGCAAAGGCTGAGAATACAGTTACTTATAAGGAAAGGGATTTGTATACTGCTGAGGAAGTTGCACAAGCCGGGTACAACGGGCTCATGAACGGTGACACAACAGTAGTGCCGGGATTTATTAATAAAGCCCAAAAAGCGATGAATACAGTTATGCCTGATAGTGCAATTGCAGCTAATATGCATAAGCAAATGGAATCAAGCATGAAAGAAGATGGAAGGAAAAGTTCGTCACATCCTGCATCACAGCGCGAGAGAAGCAGCATCAATTCCAAACGTGAAGGCGTAAACGGCGACTATTAACATCATAGATTATGAAAGAGCAGGATCCTATAGATGACAAGCTAACCAGCGGTAACCATCATTCCTATTGGAGTGACACTGTTGAACCATTGCGGTATAAACAACTCAATGCTAACCTTATAACCGATGTCCTTATTGTAGGAGGTGGTATTGCAGGACTTACTACCGCTTATTGCATTGCAAAATCGGGAAGAAAAGTGACACTTCTTGAAGATGGCTGTTTGGGCAGCGGCGAAACCGGACGCACCACCGCACACATTACCTATGCCTTAGACGACCGCTATTATGACCTTGAGAAATTCTTCGGTCAGGAAAAAGCCACGCTGGCGGCACAAAGTCATAAGCAGGCATTGGAATGGATTAATAGTGTAGTGACACTCGAAAATATTGACTGTGATTTTAAAAGAGTGGACGGACACTTGTTTTCAGACCCTACAGATAAGGAGGAAAATCTGGATAAAGAACTGGATGCGACCCAACGGGCAGGCCTGCCAACCGAGATGATTGGGCACATGCCGGGATTTCCATCGGGCAGCAGCCAGCGGGCTATCCGGTTTCCGGCACAGGGTCAATTCCATATCCTGAAATATCTCAAGGGCCTGGCAGATGCAGTTGTCCGGATGGGTGGTGAAATATACACCGATACCCATGCCGATGAGATTACCAAAGATGGGGCGAAGGCCAATGGATTTACTGTAAGGGCAAGCCATATTATTATAGCGACCAACACGCCTGTAAATGATATTTTTACCATGCATACAAAGCAATGGCCTTACCGTACTTATGTTATAGCTGCTAAAGTACCTAAAGGCGTACTTCCGTACAGCATGTGGTGGGACACCGGCAAACAGGATTCCAAATGGGTAGCTAAGCCTTATCACTATGTACGGTTAGAACCTTACGATGATAATTTTGACCTGCTCATTTCAGGTGGTGAAGATCATAAGACAGGGCAGGCAGATGAAGAGAATATAAGCGAGGCGCAGCGGTATGACAGGCTTACCGCCTGGACGCGCGCACATTTCCCTTACCTTACAGAGATTGTTTACCGATGGTCAGGCCAGGTTATGGAACCTGTTGATTCGTTGGGTTATATAGGCAAAAATCCCGGTGATGATAACATCTATATTATTACGGGCGATTCCGGCAATGGCATGACCCATGCAACGTTGGGAGGGCTCATTATAAATGATCTTATAAATGGAAAAGAGAACCCTTGGGCTGAACTCTATGACCCATCGCGAATTACAATACGTACCGGGGTAGATTATCTTAAAGAGGCTGGGAATATGGCCTATAAGATGGTAAAAGACTGGATTGTTTCCGGTGATGTGGACGAGGTAACTCAGTTGCCTGCGGGCAAAGGTGCAATCATCTCTAATGGATTAAAAAAAGTAGCGGTATACAAGGACAATGACGGGGCGGTTCACAGCTGTTCTGCAGTATGCCCGCACATGGGTGGCGTACTGCAATGGAATGATGATGAAAAATCATTTGACTGCCCGCTGCATGGTTCACGATTTAC
>JBQGDS010000436.1:0-6926 GCA_052039185.1 Flavobacterium sp. | reverse complement strand
TTCCAAACAGCTTCCCACTATAAATATATAACCAATATTAAAGTTATTAAAAGGCTAAAAATGCTTTGTTATATTCTTTAAGGTCAAGCAAATTGTTTTTGTGTGAAAGATCGCTAAAAAGTGAAATAAGGTATTCCAGGCTTTCAAGGTTATTTTCGTTAACCGCTTCGCCATCTGTTACCAGTTCTTCGCCTTCAATAGGCTCATCATCAGGAATCGGGATAAGGAATGCGCCATTTTCTTCAAGGTGCTCATACGTAAGTCGTATAGCCTTTGTAAGCGTAGGATTCTGCTCCTCAAGTGCATACTCGCGTAGCTTTTTAAGGTCGGCAATTAGTGTTTCTGCATCAAAGCCTTTTTTAAAAAGGTCCAGTTGCATTTTATTGATCAGCTTTTGCGCACTCGGGTTCTCCACAGTAAGTTGATTTAGTTTTTTTGAACTTAATTTTAAGGAATGCAAAAATACTATATTAAATTTTTTTCATGCAAGTTTTTACAGATAATTGTTGATACAAAATTTATCATGTACTTTTGAGTGTAATATTACCCGATGAGTAAACGCGACCTGAAGAAATACCTGACCTCACTGCCTAAAGAAGAACTTGAAGAGCAGATGCTTGCCCTTTATGAAAAATTCAGCGAGGTAAAAGCCTACTACAATTTTGTGTTTAACACCAAGGAAGACAAGCTGGAGCAGGAGGCAAAATCAAAAATACTGAATGAGTATTTCCCTTTAAAAGGGAAACGTCCAAAGCTGCGCCGTTCAACTGCCCAAAAATATATAAAGAACTTTTTAACCATCGGAGTAGATCCTTTTATAGTGGCTGATGTAATGCTTTATAACATTGAAACTGCGCAACGCTATTCCGCAAAACGAAATATTCGATATGATTCGTTTTACAAAAGTATGCTCAACAGTTATAAGCAGGTAACTGATTATGTATCGGCTAATGGAGTTACACCGGATTTTAAGCAACGCATTTTAGCCATATATGATGAAGCTTTTCGCCAGGATTGGGAAAACAAAAAGGAATTTGAAAGGATATGGGACAATTTTGAATAGGATTAAAATAAAGATCCCTGAATATCGGCCACATGGTAACCCTGTTTTAATTTCCCAACGCGGAAAAGGTTTACTTTTTCGTGTGCCATTCGTGTTGGTTCAGGTATACGGTGTTTCAGCACACAGTTCTTCATAATATCAATACTGTCTTCAACCGATACTTTATGCCCGGGTGAAATATATACCGGCTTTACGCCACTTTTGGTTCTAAGTGCGTAGCCCTTTACGCCACCATTAGCTACAATATGGCTTTCGCTGAACTTTTCCAGGCCAAGCGGCTTGTATTCGCCAAACAGCATGTTCTTTGCACAACCTATACTGGGATGGTCTGTCATAACACCAAAGTGGCAGGCAATACCCATTTCACGCGGATGCGTAATGCCTTGCCCGTCAAGCACCATCATATCAGGCTTTACAGGTAGTTGCTGCCATGCCTCCAGTAGCGCAGGAACTTCCCTGAAGCCGAGATATTGTGGTACGTAAGGAAATCGTGTTTTGGTTTCAACAAGAGAGTAGGACAGTACTTCCATGCCGGGATAGCTTAATACAACAATGCCTGCAAATACAATATCGGTATCTTTATTATGCGATATATCGCCACCGGCAATTGTAGTAATTTTTGAATTACCTGAAACCAGCGATACCTGTTTTCGTAATTCGTTCTGTATATCGGTAGCTTCGGTAATCGTTGTGTTGTCGTAGTTCAGCATATTTCTTCTTCATAACTACTTCAAATTTAACCAATAAAAATACGTAATTGCTGTAAAGCTATTTTTTTTGGTAATAATTAAGATTTTATAAACAATTAAATCTATGTAAATCTATATTTTTGGCAAATAACACAACTACATGAAACGAGACGACGCTGAGGGCAAAAAACAACTATACGACTACCAAAGTAAAGACATTGACACCATCTTTGCAACATTTGAAGACAAGCCCGATAACTATCACTTGCTGTACCAGCTGCCTACCGGTGGTGGAAAAACGGTAATTTTTTCTGAGATTGCCAGAAGGTACATCGAGAAATATAACCGAAAGGTTCTGGTCCTGACCCACAGGATTGAGCTTAGTAAGCAAACAGCAAAAATGCTTGACAGTTTTGGCGTGAACAACACTATTATTGACAGTAACGTAAAAGAATTACCGTACAATAATGAATATTCCTGCTATGTAGCAATGGTGGAAACACTGAACAACCGCCTGCGTGACAAGAAATTCCATATGGATTATGTTGGTTTGGTAATTGTTGACGAAGCTCATTACAATTCCTTCCGAAAGCTGTTTACTTACTTTAAAAATTCATTATTCCTTGGCGTTACTGCAACGCCTCTTAGTTCGAACATTGAATTACCAATGTATGAAACCTACAATGACCTTATCATCGGCGAGCCAATACAATCGCTCATTGATAAAGGTTACTTGGCAAAGGCGCAGATGTTTGGTTATGATGTTGAGCTTACCAGCCTGAAACTGGGGATTAATGGCGATTATACAGTAAGCTCGTCAGATGAATTGTATTCACGTGGCATAATGCAGGATATGCTGCTGCAGGCTTATGAACAACGCTCTAAAGGAAAAAAGACCCTTATTTTTAATAATGGTATATATACATCGCTCTATGTGTACGAAACCTTTCGTGCAGCAGGCTATCCTATAAAACATCTTGACAATAAAACACCCGAGGCCGAACGTAAAAAAATATTAAGCTGGTTTAGTAAAACGCCTGATGCCATACTTACATCAGTTTCCATATTAACTACAGGTTTTGATGAACCCACCGTTGAAACAATTATACTTAACCGGGCCACACGTTCACTTACTTTATATTTCCAGATGATTGGGCGCGGATCGCGCAAATTGCCGGGTAAAGACACTTTTACGGTTATAGACCTTGGTAACAACGCACAGCGTTTCGGGCTGTGGAGCGACCCTGTGGACTGGCATTATATTTTCCGCCAGCCGGAATTGTTCCTGGATAACATAAGGGGGGATGCTGAGATAGAAAGTCACCATATTTATGTAATGCCTGAAGAAATACGCTCAATGTTTGAAAATACCATGGAGGTTTCCTTTGATGTGGAAGATGAATATCAGCTGGCGCTGGAAAACAGGCAGAAGCCAAAAACAGTGATTGAAAAATCAATACGCCAACATGCTTTTATGTGTATTGAAAACAGTGAAACACCAAGTGAAGCCCGAAAATTAGCCAAACTGCTTGACGCCGATATTGAGTTCAGGGTTAAGCAATACGCAAGACTGCTTGCAAAAAGCACGAAGAATTATAAGGAATGGCTCATTGATGATTACAAAAGCAGGCTTAGTATTTTAATAGGCAGGATATTTTACAAATATCAGGAAATGGCTGAGGAAGATGAGCCAATTGAATTAAAAGAGCTTTAACTGGCCTGAATTATTATCCTTTGGTGGCTTTGCGTTACCGAATATCGTTTTTCCGCCATATTTGTAGGATTCATTACGCTCTTTTTGGACTAGTGCTTCAAAATTGTCATTGGGGGTAAAATCTTTTTCTGCCTGCCATGCAAGTTCTGATAATTTTCTTATAGCCTGCTGCTTATCGGTATTACCAATTTTAGCCCGGTGTATAGCAGTATGCAATGTTGCAATGGTTTCGTCAAATACTTTTGTAGGTACAGGAAAAGGTGCACCGTCTTTACCGCCATGTGCAAATGAAAACCGTGCCGGGTCATCAAACCGGGATGGTGTGCCGTAAATAACTTCGCTAACCAGGGCAAGCGATTGCACGGTACGTGGCCCCATGCCTTTAAGCATTAATAAACCTTCAAAGTCTTCCGGCTTGTTATCATGTGCTAACCACAGCATTGCGCCAAGACGTTTCATGTTTACATCTTTCATCTTCACGTCATGATGATTAGGCATTTTAAGATGATTTATTTCTTTAAGTATTTTGTCCGGATGCTCATTTAGTAAAAGTAACGATTTTTCGCGCGTAGAAGCCGCATTACCAGCGGTAAGGTTAAGTATTTTTCCCTGGTTTTCGCCGTAAATAAATGTGTGGGGTTCATTAATAAATGACTGTAGGTTCTCACTATGCCAGTGGTAGCGCCTGGCTGTTGATGTATAATTATTCATGCCCTGCTGTATCACACACCAGTCGCCATTGTTATTTACTATAAAGTTGTGCTGATAAAGCTGGAAACCATCCTGTATGGCAGTATTATCAACCTTAGCGGTAAGCTTGCTAAGCCCCGCAAGTTCTGCACCATTGAGCCCTGTGCGTTCACCAACAGTTATTAATTCGTTTGGAGTTTGCATAGAATGTTTGCCTTTCCCTCCGCATATGTACAGCCCCAGTTCTTTTGAATGCGGGTTTACAGATCGTTTCAAAGCTCCTAAAACTGATGTTGTAATACCCGATGAATGCCAGTCCATTCCCATAACAGCGCCAAAGCTTTGAAACCAAAACGGATTAGCCAGCTTATTGATCACTTCTGCTGTTGAAAATTCCATTGCAAGTGTTTCCACTATGGCAAGACCAAGCTTTGCCATACGGTCAGCGAGCCACATAGGTACATGGCCACCATGCAACGGTAAATCGGCAGAGCCTGAACGTTTCATTCGAAAATTCTTTTCTGCAAATATAAGAAAATAATCTTCTTGGATGTGGTTATATATCCAAATCAAACATCTTTCTTAAAGTCTCAATTGCCGGATTTATAGCCTTGAGCTTTTCGTATTTTTCTTCGGGGGTGAAGGCATGTTTTTTAGATACCGCTTCGTTCACGTGTGTTTCAATCACAATGTCATGGTTGTGGAGCTTACCGCGCAGATAGCCCAACAATTCGATTTTACCATTGTCAAAGTCAACCTTGGAGCCTTCGTTGGGTAATTCCAGCCTTATAGTTACGCCATCTTTATCCAACACCGGGTCATTGATCTGCATGTAAGTAGCCATGATCTTTTGGCCATTATCACTAAGGCGCTGGGCAAACTTATTCCAGTTCAGCAACATGTCTGTTTCTGTAAATGCCTCCGTAGGCAATTCATCCTGATGCTTAAGTGTAGCTTTCTGGTTTTGTTCCAGTTCACGTTTCAGTCGTATGCTCGAAAGCGATAATGCCGAAACCTTTACAGCACTCTCATCGTCCTTTTTAACAGGAGGCGGAACAATAACTTCAGGAGTTTCAACTTCAAGTTCAGCGGCGGGCAGGGGAGTTATAGGTACAGGCTTTTCCTCAACCGTAACGGAAACAATATCTGCCACAACAGCAGGAGTTTCAATTACAGTTTCCTGGATGGTGACATTATGCACTACAGGAGCGCCGTCTTTAAAATAATGCGGTGGAATTATAAATTGGTCAGCTTTTTTTTTTCTCCATCAAAGGTGATGGAGGCAAGCTGCATAAGGCATAGCTCTACAAGCAGCCTTTGGTTTTGGCTGGATTTGTACTTCAGATCACAATCGTTGGCAATATCAATCGCTTCCAGTAAAAAGCCCTGACCCGCCTTTTGTGCCTGTATGCCATACATCTGCTGTGCAGCTTCGCCTGCTTCAAGCAATATAAGCGTAGCAGGATTTTTACAGACCAGCAGGTCACGGAAATGAGAGGCCAGACCCTGTATAAAGTGGTGGCCGTCAAATCCTTTGGCAAGTATGTCGTTATACGCCAGTAACAATTCCGGAATACGGTTTTCCAGTAACAGGTCGGTTACTTTAATATAGTATTCGTAGTCAAGAACGTTCAGGTTTTCTGTAACTGCCTGTCGGGTCAGATTAGTTCCACAGTAGCTAACTACACGGTCAAAAATAGAAAGCGCATCACGCATGGCGCCATCAGCTTTTTGGGCAATAATGTGCAGTGCATCGTCTTCAAAAGTAATACCCTGACTGCGTGCCACTTCGGCAAGATGTTCTTTCGCATCCTTAACAGTTATCCGCTTAAAGTCGAATATCTGGCAGCGCGAAAGTATGGTCGGGATAATCTTGTGCTTTTCGGTGGTGGCTAGGATAAATATAGCGTGCGCGGGCGGTTCTTCCAAAGTTTTCAGGAAAGCGTTAAATGCCGCCTGAGAAAGCATGTGAACCTCATCAATAATATATACCTTATACTTACCTGTTTGCGGCGGTATGCGCACCTGGTCTATCAGGTTACGGATATCATCTACCGAGTTGTTCGATGCCGCATCCAGCTCAAACACGTTGAAGGCAAAATCCTCGTTAGGGTCGTCATAGCCTTCCTGGTTTATTTTACGCGCCAGGATACGCGCGCAGGTAGTTTTACCCACACCGCGAGGGCCTGTAAACAACAGTGCCTGCGCAAGGTGGTTGCTCTCTATGGCGTTAAGCAAAGTATTGGTAATAGCCTGCTGCCCAACAACATCCTTAAAGGTTTGCGGGCGGTATTTACGGGCTGATACAATGAATTGTTCCATAGGAGTAACTGTAGGGCAAATATAGTGATTGGCTTGGCAAATACAAGGGCTAATTTTAAATTAAGGTAAACACCTGCCGCACCATACCTATAAAATAGCGGGCTAATGGTTTTTACAATAAAATGTTACGAAAAAATACGAAAAGGATTAATTTATTTTATCAAAAACCCTATTTTTGCATCACCAATTAAAAACAATTTAAAATATATATCATGAGTGTTCTGGTAAATAAAGATTCCAAAATAATTGTTCAGGGATTCACAGGAAGCGAAGGTACTTTCCACGCTTCTCAAATGATTGAGTACGGTACTAACGTAGTAGGTGGTGTAACCCCGGGCAAAGGTGGTTCTACACACCTTGACCGCCCTGTGTTCAACACAGTTAAGGACGCTGTAGATATTGCAGGCGCCGATACTTCTATCATATTTGTTCCGCCGGCTTTTGCAGC
>JBQGDS010000435.1:0-1587 GCA_052039185.1 Flavobacterium sp. | reverse complement strand
AAAAAAGCAACAGGCAATCAGCAACTTTTATCAAAAGCACTAATGAAGTCAGGCAAAATGTAGAGCCACCCTACAGTTTAAGACACATATCATCTATAATGCCGGCCCAGGCGCCTTGATACGGGGCACAAAAGAGCAGAGCAGTCCCCAGACCGCTGAAAACTCCAAGAGGCATCCGGGTTCCATAAAATTTCCCTCACTTTAATCTCTATGTAGATGCTATTTTAGTTCAACAGATGTTCAAATTTATTCATGGGCTTGCAAAGTATGGAATTGAAAAGTATATTTGTAGTCATGCAAAAAGCTGCTATATATCTACTTATATTCTTGGTTAACTTAAACACTTCCTTTTTTGAAGAAGTATTTAAGGTTCCTGTGCTGATACAGCATTTTGCAGAACACCAGGCAATTAACAATGATCTTACCTTCTCAGCTTTTTTTGAGATGCACTACGGTAAGCCATATGAAAAGCAGACGGGCGATGAACGTGACAATAAGCTGCCCTATAAAAAAATGGACCATCAGGATGTTACACATTTTGTATTCCTGGCCAATCGCCAAATTACATATTGCCTTAAAAACGTTATAGTTCCTTATTACCGTATAAACCATTATAAGAGCAATCTTTATAATAATCCTAACATAGGGGCATTTTTCAGGCCACCAATTGCATAATTCTTTTTTTCCGGATTTAGTAATGTAATACCACGCCCAATAGGGCATCATACGGTATTATTTATTCATTTCTTTAAAAAAGTATATGCTTAATAAGATAATTCAATTTTCAGTTAAAAATAAACTGGCGATTGGTATCTTCACCGTGCTATGGATAATCTATGGCGTGTATGAAGTTACCAAATTGCCGATAGATGCGGTGCCTGATATTACCAACAACCAAGTACAGATAATTACTACCGCCCCTTCCCTGGGGGCAGAAGACGTAGAACGCCTGATTACTTTTCCTATAGAGCAGGCCATCAGCAATATCCCACATCTAAAAGAAAACCGTAGTTTATCCCGATTCGGCCTGTCAGTTGTAACCATCGTATTCAATGATGATGCCGATGTGTACTGGGCACGCCAGCAGGTAGCGGAAAGGTTACAGAATCTTGACATAGATGAAAATGCTAATGCGCCTGAAATGGCTCCTGTTACGACCGGCTTAGGCGAAATTTACCAGTATGTATTGAAACCGGTAGCAGGCTACGAAGACAAGTACTCACTAGCCGATTTGCGGACAATACAGGACTGGACAGTTCGCAGGCAGCTTTTAGGTACGCCCGGAATTGCCGATGTGTCTACTTTCGGGGGGAAACTAAAACAGTATGAGGTGGCAGTTAATCCTTCGGGACTGAAAGCGCAAAATCTTACGATTAGTGATGTATTTACAGCATTGAATCGAAGTAATCAGAATACCGGAGGCGCCTATATTGAAAAAGGGCCCACGGTATCCTACATACGTAGTGTGGGTCTTGCAAAAAGTATAGGGGATATAGAGAATATTGTTATTAAAACCACGCAGTCAGGTAGCCCGGTATTGGTAAAAAACATTGCAGAAGTAAAGCTTTCCTCGGCAATCCGCTATGG
>JBQGDS010000434.1:0-1909 GCA_052039185.1 Flavobacterium sp. | reverse complement strand
CCAGACTGAACCGTAACTTTTTAGTACAGCGCAGCCTTTCCCCCCGTGAACTGCTTCAAAGCTCTAAACTGATGTCGGAATATATTTACCAGCTTATTTCACGCGAAAACCGTTCGGTATGGATAGCACAGCGCGAAGGTCGTACCAAAGACGGTAATGATGCCACGCAACAGGGCGTACTGAAAATGCTGGCTATGGCAAGTGATGAAGATAACCTTATGGATTATTTTAAAAAGCTTAAGATTGTCCCGGTATCCATATCTTACGAGTACGACCCAACCGATGCCCTTAAAATGCCACGCCTTATGGCCGAAGCGAATGATGAAGTATACATAAAGGAAAAAAACGAGGATTTCATGACCTTAATAAGCGGTATTATTGGCCAGAAAAAAAGGATTCACCTGCATGTATGCGATGTGCTGGATACCGAACTGGATGCTATTACAGCCGAAAACGAAAATCCTAACAAACAGATACAGGCGCTGGCACAGGTGCTTGATGATGCCATTCTTTCAACCTACAAGTTATGGCCTACTAATTTTATTGCATACGACCTGCTGCATAATACCACGCAGTTTGCCGACAAGTACACTGAAAAGGAAAAGCAGCTTTTTGAACGCAGGCTGGAAATGCGCATAGATGAGGAAAATAAAGTAATGCGCGATGGTTTCCTTGCAATGTATGCCAATCCTGTAATTAATAAAATGAAATACCAGGATGCTCTCTAAACCAAATATCCTGCTTATATACACCGGTGGAACCATCGGGATGGTTAAAAATTTTGAGACCGGCGCCCTTAAAGCCTTCAACTTTAAAAAATTACTGCGCCATATCCCGGAGCTTAATCACCTGGATTGTACTATTGATACCGTGTCATTTGATACACCTATAGACTCATCGAACATGAATCCGTCACGGTGGGTTAAAATGGCTACGCTGATACAGGAAAATTATACTTCTTTTGACGGTTTTGTTATCCTGCATGGGTCCGATACCATGTCCTATTCGGCATCGGCTTTAAGCTTCATACTGGAAAACCTGCAAAAACCTGTAATATTTACCGGATCGCAATTACCAATTGGCGACCTGCGTACCGATGCGAAGGAAAACCTTATCACAGCTATACAAATTGCTTCATTACGCGAAAACGGTAAGCCTGTAATTAGCGAGGTTTGCCTGTATTTTGAATATAAGCTTTACCGCGGCAACAGGACTACCAAGATAAATGCCGAACACTTTAATGCTTTTGCATCTCCTAATTATACTCCTTTGGCCGAATCGGGCGTGCACCTTAAAATGAACACCGATGCGCTATTACCAAAAACTGACGGCTCTCTCATTGTAAACACCAAAATGGATGATAATGTTGCCATTGTTAAAATGTTTCCCGGAATAAATGAACAGGTTTTGGCTGCAATACTAAACATTGAAGGCCTTAAAGGTGTCGTTCTTGAAACCTACGGATCCGGGAATGCACCGTCTGAAGAATGGTTCATCGGCAGTATTGAAAAAGCGATTAACAAAGGAATACATGTAGTAAATGTAACACAATGTTCCGGCGGGAGCGTAAATATGGGTCATTATGAAACCAGCACGCAGCTTAAAGAAATAGGTGTTATATCCGGCAGGGACATCACTACCGAAGCAGCCATTACCAAACTGATGCACTTGTTGGGCAGCAATATACAACACGCTGAATTTAAAGCGCTTTTTGAAAAACCATTACGCGGAGAATTATCAGAATAATTTTTTATTATCAGCCTTAATATAGTACTTTTGCCCACATATTTTTAGAGAGGTGGCCGAGTGGTCGAAGGCGCACGCCTGGAAAGTGTGTATGCTCCAAAAGGGCATCGAGGGTTCGAATCCCTTCCTCTCTGCTTTAAAAATCCGTATCTGTGTAAAACAA
>JBQGDS010000433.1:0-11525 GCA_052039185.1 Flavobacterium sp. | reverse complement strand
CGAATACAAAGTCAATTTTCCTCTGTTCCGAGATATCCTGAACAGCAGTAAAAACCTGATCCTGTATCGGCTTAACTAAAACCGATTTTTGTGATATCAAATCACCTTTTGGACCAAACCTTTTTTCCTGGTAGTCCAGTAGTTCTTTTTCAAGAAAAGCTATCTCCTCTTCACGCTCCTGAATAAGCTCTTTGGTAAGCAGCACCTTTTCGGTTTTCAGGCTTTCCTTAAGCTTGTTTATATCGTTTTTCTTTACTTCAATTTCCTGCTTCCATTTTTGGGCTTTCAGTTCCAGCTGGTTCTTAGCCTCGGCATAATCAGGCACCTTCTCAAGAATATATTCCATATCAATGTAGGCAATCTTAATCCCCCTGGATTGTGCGTTAACACCCAGTGCAGAGAATAGTGCGGCGATCAGTAAAAACTTTTTCATAACCTATTACGTTTACGTATTAGAAAATATCATGCCAAATTTATTTAGAACTGCTGGCCTATGATAAAGTGCGTTTCCCAGCCGTTCTTTTGTGTTGTTCCCGGTATCGGGTCGAAACCGTGGCCGAAGTCGATACCCAGTAGCCCGAATGCAGGCATAAATACCCTTAGACCGAAACCTGCCGACCTTTTCAGGCTGAAAGGATCATAGTTCCTGAATGTTTCATATGAGTTACCTGCTTCAACAAAAGTAAGCGCATATATTGATGCTGCCTGCTTAAGCGTGATTGGGTAACGAAGCTCTAACGAGAACTTGTTATATATTGTTGCACCGTTCTGGTCACCATTCCTGTCAATAGGCGCAAGTGACTGGTTAGGATAACCGCGTAGCTGTATAACTTCCCTTCCGTCAAGCGCAAAGTTGGCAAGGCCGTCTCCACCAAGGAAGAACCTTTCAAAAGGTACAAGGCCCCTGTCAGAATTATACGCTCCAAGGAAACCAAACTCACCCAGAGAACGGAGTACTAATTTATCATAAAGTTTTGTATACCAGTCAGCCTTGAACTTAATTTTATAGTATTCAAGCCAGTTAAATTTCTTCTGGTCAACTTTTGATGGGTCTGCAGCAGCATTTTGGTAGCTGTCGACCTTGTTAGGCCTTGGGTTGTTTGATGATGGATAAGCATCAAGATAATCGCCAGGATATACCCATCTGTTATTACTGTCCCTATATGGAGAACCTACATACTTATATTTATATGCTTCCTGATTTGCCAGGTCACCATAATCAACACCATTAACTAATGAGTAAGGGAAAGTTAGCCTTGCACTCACGCTAAACTCTGAACCCGATGTAGGGTATATAGGGTTTACAGCTTTGTTATTCCTGGTAAGGCCTATGGTGTAAGCAAGGTTCCTTGAGCTACCGTTACCAAAGGTAAATAACCCTGTGTTGTAATTGTTAAGGTCATAATACTGGAAGCTAAGCGCATGCGATAGCGTAAGATAGATATCCGGGTCACTTAACCTTTTTGCTATACCAACTGACATTGATGTAATGTTGAAACTCCTTGACCTGTCTACGTCCCTGTTGCCAAAGTCGTAAAGGAACTGCTTACTGTGCGAAAGCGAGGTAGAGAACTGTACCGGTTTTTTACCCCCAAACCATGGTTCAGAGAACGAAAGGCTGTACGTTTGGAAATAAGTACTACCCTGTAGCCTTAATGATACCCTTTGGCCGTCACCCATTGGTAGTGGCTTGTAAGCCTCTTTTTTGAAGATACTGCGTGCAGAGAAGTTATTGAAAGATAATCCCAATGTACCTATGAAACCGCCTCCGCCATAACCACCCTGTAGTTCAATCTGGCTTGAGCCTTTTTCAACAAGGTGCCATTCAATATCTACGTTTCCGGTAGCAGGATCCGGGTTTTTAACATCAGGGCGTATAGCTTCCGGGTCAAAGAAACCAAGAGCACCAAGTTCACGAATAGTATTTATAACCTCTTCCTTATTCCACTTCATGCCCGGCCTTGTCCTTAGTTCACGGTAAATAACATGGTCGTTAGTCCTGTCGTTACCTACTACGGTTACATTGTTAAAGTAAGCTATAGGGCCCTCTACAATACGTATTTCGAAATCAATAGTGTCATTCTCGGTTTTTACCTCTACCGCATTGATGTTAGAGAAAAGGTAACCGTTATTCTGGTACAGGTTGGTAAGGTCTTCACCGTCCGGTTTGGTTGGGTCAGCAATACGTTTCTGCATCATAACGCCATTATATACTTCACCTTTCTTAATTCCTAAAATACGGTTTAGCTGCTGGTTGTTATATACGGTATTGCCAAGGTATTTTATATCACCGAAGTAATACTTACGGCCTTCTTCCACATTTATAGCAATTGATACCGTATTACTCTTTTTGTCAAATATTACAGTGTCTTTAACCACACGTGCATCACGATAACCGTTTTCTTTGTACTTGTCAACTATGCTGGTAAGGTCTTCCTTATACTTGTCAGCAATATATTTTGATGACTTTAATATACGCATAGGGTTAAGGAAACCTTTCTGCTTAGTGTTTTTCATAGCGCCTTTCAGCTTGCCATTGCTAAGTTTTGAATTGCCTATAAATTCAATTTTCTTAACCTTAACTTTTCTTCCACGGTCAACGTTTACTACCATTTTAACGGTATTGGCACTGTCCGGGATTACATTTACGGCAACTTTAGTGTTATAGTAGCCGTCTTTTTTGTATTTATTTTCAATGTAGTTTTTGGTAGTGGTAATAAGGTTCTCGTTTACAACCTTACCTTTTGTAAGCTGGGTATCCTTCAGCAGGCCGTCACGCTTACCTTTTTTAACTCCCTGAAGCTTAACGTCGCTAAGTTTTGGCAGCTCGTTAATTTCAAGCTCCAGGTATACGTTATCACCCTCTACGCGGGTTACATAAAAGTTTACATCGCTAAAAAGCTTCAGGTTCCATAGTTTTCGTATAGCATTACTTATCTCTTCGCCGGGAACGTGTATAGCCTGCCCTTTTTCAAGGCCGGTGAACGTAACAACGGTTTGCTCGTTATAAGTTAGTTTTCCTGTAACCTTAATTTCAGCAAGGATATATTCTTTACCGGGCTCAAGCCCGCCGGTGTTTTCCTGTGCAGTGGCGCTAAGTGTGCCAAATAGTAAGGTCGCTAAAAGTAGTTTAATGCTCTTTAAAAACATTGATTTATTTAATTTGTTCACTGGTCTTTCCAAATCTTCGTTCTCTATTCTGGTAATTCGCTATTGCCTCAAGCAGGTCTTTCTCCCTGAAATCAGGCCATAGCACCTCTGTAAAATAAAACTCTGCATAAGCTATCTGCCAAAGCAGGAAATTGCTTATGCGTTGTTCGCCACTGGTGCGTATTACCAGGTCTACATCGGGCATATTATGTGTGTATAAATGCTGTTGTATAACGTGTTCGTTTATGTTTTCTGATGCAAGGCTGCCGCTTTTTACTTCCTCTACTATGCTGCGCACAGCATGTACTATTTCCTCACGCGAGCCGTAGCTTAATGCCAGGGTAAGCGTCATTTGGGTATTAGCTTGTGTTTTTTCAATAACATCGCGAAGCTGTTTCTGGGCATTTTCCGGCATCATGTTCATGTTGCCTATCATGTTAAGCCTTATGTTATTGTTTTGGAGTGTAGGGAGTTCGTCAGCAAGTGAGTTTACAAGCAGCTTCATGAGGGCGTCAACTTCTAATTTCGGCCTGTTCCAGTTCTCGGTAGAAAAGGCGTAAAGCGTAAGGTTCTCCACCCCAAGCTTTGCACACGCCTCTACAGTTTGCCGAACTGCTTTAGTGCCGTTTTGATGCCCGAAAACCCTAAGCATTCCCTGCTTTTTTGCCCAACGGCCATTACCGTCCATAATTATGGCAATATGGCGTGGCAGGTTTCCGGTATTTATAGTAGTTGTTATATCCATCCTTCGTTATTCAGAACAATAGCACGGCTTTTGGCCAAATGTATAGGTAAGTGTTAATCCTGTAAACACATACCAGTCGTTACTTTCCAGATTGCCAAATGCCAGTGCCTGGTTATCAGGGTTGCTGCCGTCCAGGTTATCTGTAAATGTATACCTGGCGCCTGCTTCAACGCCCAGTACCCAGTGGCGTGCTATATGCGTTTTTATACCTACCGTCATAGGTATGGCAAGGGCGCTGCCCGAACCGCTTTTGTACGTTCCGCCGTTTTGTACATAATGGTCATCATGCCAGAAATAGCTGATTCCTGTGTGTACATAAGGCGTTAATTTAAATCCCGGCTCATGCAGGTTGAAGTCAAAAAAATTAAACTCCATGCCTATGGCTGCCTCTTTTATAGTATTCTCAAAACGGTAACCTCTCTGCTGCCTGCCTTTCACATCCGAATCCGCATCTTTTGACGACAGTTTTGCATAGCTTATAGATGCCCTGTACGCATGCCTCGGGCTCCTGTTCCAGCGGTATAATAAACCAAATGCAGCTTTTTCCGGGGCAATATAAGTCGTTGGGCCTACATCACCAATATAGTTGGCGCCACCGGCAAACAGCCCTATTTCATTAATCTGGGCGTTGGCGGTAAGGCACATAAAGGTTACTATTATAGCAAAATACGTTCGCTTCATTCTATAAAATAGGGTGCAAATATAATAATATAGATTTCTAAAAGCCCTTCGATTAGACATTTTAGTCCTATAATTTGCAAATTAGCCGTTTATATTAGTCTTGAAAACGGAATAAGGTGCAGTGTAGTATATAGCAGGTAAAGAAAAGTTGGAATTAATTTCGTTTGTCTTCGCCCCAAAGTAATTTCTTGCGTAGCGTTTTAAGGAACTTTTCTTCATGGAATTCAACAAGGTTTATTTTAAACCCTGTCTTTTTTATGTGCAGTACAGTTTCCACATCAACTGTCACGATCCTTGAGTCAAGCGAAATAAGGTGCTGCTGTTCACGGCTGAATACTTTCATTTCTATTTCGGTATCATCAGGAATTACCAGTGGCCTTGCGTTTAAGTTGTGTGGTGCAATAGGGGTTATTACCAGGCTGTTCACTTCAGGCATAAGTACCGGCCCGCCACAGCTTAACGAATACCCCGTTGATCCTGTTGGAGTAGAAAGTATAAGCCCGTCTGCCCAGTAAGAATTGAGGTGTTCGCCGTTCAGGGTAACATCAATGGTAATCATGGATGTGGTATCCTTGCGGCTTACGGTTATTTCGTTAAGGGCATAATCCAGCTCGTCCAGCTCCGGTCCGCGGCCTTTATAATCCAGTGAAAGCAGCGTGCGGGGTGAAATTTTATATTTGTTTTCAAAAATCAGTGGTAGCAGGCTTTCAATGCTTTCCTGTTGTACATTGGCAAGAAAACCAAGCCTTCCCGCATTAATGCCCAGTATGGGTATGTTTTTATCGCGCACCAGTGTTGCAGCGCGCAGCATTGTTCCGTCACCGCCTATGCTTATCAGCATGTTAAAGCCGTTATTAAGTTCTTCATGTTCAGTAAAAACATTGAAAGGCTTTGTAAGCAGGCCGTTTTCGGTAAGCACATTGTAAAATTGCGCTTCAAAAGCTACATCCGGACCGTATTCTTCAAATACGCGTATTACTTTTTCAATGATGTCTTCGGTATTGTCTTTGTAATATTGTCCGTATACAGCAATTTTCATGGCGCAGTGTTATATGTTTAAATATCGGTCAAGGTAGTCGCTCCTGTCTTTCAGGGTGTTCAGGTAGGTGTCTTCCTGGTGTTCGGAAATTATCTCGTAGTTGTACCTTCTGAAGGTTTGTATTATTTCGCTCAGCCCTCCAAGACTTATTTTTAGGGTGATCTGTACTTTATCCTGATTGGCTTCCGATATAAAAGCGCCCAGCAGCCTGCCGTTATTGCTTTCCACTATCTGCGCTACCTGGCTCATTGTATAATCGGCAATGCCTTTTTCCACTATTAGTATTCCTCCGTTTTCCTTAAGGAAAGGCGTATCGTGGAAAAACGTAATAATGTCAGTAATCTCGTAATAACCCAAATACTTATTGTCTTTATCAAGTACAGGTACAAGGTTGGTTTCGTTTTTGGCGAATACCTCAAGCACATCAAGCCATATCATAGTGTCGCGCGCAAAAAAGCGTTCCAGGTTATAGCGGTTATCGCCTAGGGTTTTTTCTATGTCAATCAGCTCAATGTCTTCTGCGCCGGCACAGCCTAAATATACTCCTTCCTCCAGTACGGGAAAGTGTGAAAACGGGTATTCCGCAAAAAGATCCTGCGCATCGGCAATAGTATCAGTGGTGCGAAGTGGTTTTATGTTGTTATTGATGAAATCAATAATATCAGTCATAAGCAGTGTAATTGTTATGCAAAATAATCAAAAATAAGAATATATGCCTTGGTTTAACTTTGTATTTTTGTGAAGAAATGACAGTTTAACAAAGATATGGCAAAATTAAGCGTAAACATAAATAAAATAGCCACCCTGCGTAATTCAAGGGGCGGCAACGTACCCGACCTTTTAAAAGTTGCAGCCGATGTGCAGAAATTTGGTGCAGAAGGTGTAACCATCCATCCAAGGCCTGACGAAAGGCACATCCGTTACCAGGACGCGCGCGATCTTGTGCCCGTAGTATACACCGAATACAATATTGAAGGCAACCCTGTTAAAAAATTTATTGACCTGGTGCTGGAAGTGAAGCCTACACAGGTTACCCTGGTGCCTGATGCTGATGATGCAATAACATCTAACGCCGGATGGGATACACTAAAGCACAAAAGTTTTTTGCAGGATGTGATTGCCGAATTTAAGCGTAACAATATCCGTACCTCAATATTTGTTGATCCTGTATTGGGAATGATTGAAGGGGCGAAGGAAACAGGTGCCGACAGGATTGAACTGTATACCGAGGCTTTTGCGCATGAATACAGTCTTGGTAATAAAGAGGGGATTAAACCCTATACAGAGTCGGCAAAGCTGGCAAATGAGCTGGGGCTTGGCATAAATGCCGGGCACGACCTGAGCCTTGATAATATTAAATTCTTTAAAGAGAATATACCCGGCCTGCTGGAGGTTTCCATAGGCCACGCGCTTATAAGCGAATCGCTGTACCTGGGGCTGGAAAATGTAGTAAATATGTACCTGCAAAGATTAAAATAATATGCTGTATTCAAGAATAGAAGGCGAGGGCAGCCCACTGCTCATTATACACGGGTTTTTAGGAACGTCAGACAACTGGAAAACGCTTTCAGGCCAGTATGCACAAAATGGTTTTGAGGTGCACGCGCTTGACCTACGCAACCATGGCAGGAGTTTTCATTCTGATGATTTCAGTTACGACTTCATGGTGCAGGACGTTCTGGAATACTGCAATGCTAACAGGCTTAAAAAAGTTGATGTAATAGGGCATTCAATGGGAGGAAAGACAGCAATGTTTTTTGCAGTGAAATATCCTGATATGATAAACAGGCTGATAATTGCCGACATAGGCCCCAAATATTATAAACCCCACCATCAGGATATATTGGCAGGGCTTAATGCGGTAGATTTTTCAACTAAACCGGATAGGAGTGAGGTAGAGGAAGTGCTCTCATCATATATTGATGACTTCGGCACACGCCAGTTCCTTATGAAAAACCTGTACTGGAAAGAACCGGGACAACTTGATTTTCGTTTCAATCTTCCTGTGTTTAATAATAAAATTGAAAACATAGGTGAAGCGCTTCCGGAAGGAGCATCATTTAAAGGGCCGGTGCTTTTTCTGCGTGGCGACAGGTCCCGTTATATAAAAGATGAGGATATAGCCGGTATAAAACAACATTTCCCGCAGGCAGAAATTAAGGATATTAAAAACTCAGGCCACTGGCTGCATGCCGAAAATCCAAAAGATTTTATGGCAGAAACGCTGGCATTCCTGAAGGGTTAATCCTTTTTCTTTTTATCGGCTTTCGGCAAAATTTTGGTAACTGCTTTAGGTAGGAGGGTTTGCTTCAGGCCTTCCTGCAGGCAGCGCCATAAAAAGTTGAATACTGATTTGTCTTTCAATCGCGCCACGCGAATATCTGTTTGCTTCAGTTCATCGTTACTGTCGTTCTTCACGATCAGGTTGCCCACTGCGGTCATAAACTTATTCTTTTCCTTACCGTCTTTTTTATAAACGGCTACTTTCATGTTTTCATAATCTATTGCAAAAGTACCTGTGGCAAATTCACGGTTGCCATTTATGGTAAATTTTACATGCCTTATCTCGCTGTCGGTACTTATGTTCATTAAAGGCTGTGAAAGCTTGTCCAGTTTCTGGCTTTGCAGGTTTCGCAGATCGCCTTTTATAGTAAAAGAATCGCTTACATCGGGCACATTAAAAGTCCACGTAACATGCAGGGGCGATGTTTTCATAAAAAGGCAGGTTACATTTGAAACTGTTGTAGGAACCTTTGGTTTATTTAGCGGGCTCCATACATTTGTGATCTCAGCATTAAATTTTGAGAACTGCACTTTTGCTGCGGGGCGCTCAAATGTTAGCTGCTCTTCATATTCTATAAAAGAATTCTTTACCACCAGTTTATCTACTTTCAGGTCAAAATCCAGCTTACGAAGCATTTCACTGTACAGCTTTTTACGGGTTGGGTCATCAGCAGGTTCTTTGCTGCGGTATACATTAGCCGCAAGATTATCCAGCAGCACTTTTGGCGAATGTACAAAAAGCGTGTCACGGTAAAAACCCCACTGCACTTTAGGTAGGTCTACCTTTTTTACGTTAATGGTAAACAGGTCTTTTTCTTTTTCCAGGCTTCGGGTATATTGCACCCGGCTGTATTTAGGTATAAGCTTAAAATCCTGTAGGGTAAAAGTACTGTCAGTTGTATTTATATTCTTTGCGGTAATATTATACACTTTACCTGCCCTGTAAAAAAAGCTGTCGCATTTAAAGGTGTAATCGGTATAGCGCACTGGTATGTCTTTTTTAACCGTTGCGCTGTCAACTTTTATGTTGTTTACTTCCAGGTTTATGCTGGTGCTTTTTAGTATCGGGAACAGCTTGCTGTCCAGCATTTCGAATTTTCCGTTTCGTATCTCGAAGCTCCCGGTGTTTATGGTGTTTTTAAAGGGCTTTACAAAATCATCTTCGGTATTGTATTTTTTGTCTTTTTCATACAGTATCACGTTGGGTTCGTCAATTACTACACGCTTTACCTTTATACGGTCTTCACGAAGCAAAGCCCACAAGTTAAAATTATTTACCGATATGGACTTGATCTCTGCAAAGGCACCTTTTTTTAGCGCTGTTACCGTAGTGTCTTTCGGGGCTATAAATACATTGTGAGCCGTAAAGCTGCCATTGATAAGGCTTACATCAAGGTCTTTGTAGCTTATGTTGTAGGGGAAGTCTTTTTCCTTTTGTATTATTAAAGGGAGCTTTTTGGTAACCCACAGGCTTACCCCATAATTAAGCGCCAGCAAGAGCACAACTACCGAAAGCAGGATAATTAACAATTTACGGGCTATACGCATTTTGAAAGAATGTTTTTACTAAAATTAATGGTTTAACTGCTTAACACAATCAACTTTAAGTTTTAATTAGTTTTTTGGAGGATTGTAAAGCTTTGAAGCGATGGTGTTTACTGCGTTATTTTTTATATTATGTGATGATGGTTAGCAAATTGTAATTTTTGAAATTTGTTTATTATGAATGCATAATATTTTTGCGTGAAATATTGTGTAATTCATATTTTATTTTAATTTTGATATAGATTACATTTAAAACTAACACCTTTTATCAACTATGAGAAAATTATTATCTTTAACTGTAGCGGCATTAACGGCTGGTTCTGCATTTGCGGGAGGCTACCGTGTGAGCCTCCAGGGGCAGAAACAGCTGGCAATGGGGCATACGGGTGTAGCAGTGGTAAACAGTGCCGAGGTTATGTTTTTCAACCCGGCGGGTATGTCATTCCTTGAAAACCGCTTTAATGCATCGGTAGGTGGTAACCTTCTGTTTGCCAAAACAAAATTCCAGAATGAAATGTACAACTGGAATGCATCTACCGATAACATGGGTACACCTTTCCAGGCGTATATTTCGTACAAGGTTACCGACTGGCTTTCGGCAGGTGTTGCAGTGTATAGCCCATACGGCAGCGCCGTAGAATGGGACAGGGACTGGCAGGGTTCGCACCTGGTAAATAATATCGATCTTCAGGCAATTTACATCCAGCCTACAATCGCATTAAAGGTAAGTGACCAGTTCAGTATCGGTGGTGGTCCTATATTTGTAACCGGTAGCGTTAACTTTGACAGGAACCTGAGCAGGAGCCTGACTGATGAGAATGGCAACAGGACCGACGTAAACATTGAAGCCAAAGGCGTGACCGCATGGGGATGGACCGCAGGTTTTATGTTTAACCCAACCAATAATGTGAGGCTTGGTCTTAACTACCGCTCAGAGATAATAATGAAGGCGCGTAACGGCGATGCTACTTTTAATGATGTTCCGGGCTTCCTTCAGCCAAACCCGGCTAACCCGAACCCAACTACAACTACACTTGGTAATACAACATTTAATGCTGACCTGCCGCTTCCTGCAGAACTTACTGCGGGTATATCGGTTAAGCTGACAGACAAATGGCTTGTGGCGTTTGACTATAACAGGGCCATGTGGCATGCTTACGATGCGCTTGTAGTTGATTTTAAGCGTACTGAAACATCTAATGTGCCGCAGTCGGTTAATCCAAGGAATTATAAAGACGCAAGTACTTACAGGGTAGGTGTGCAATACAAGCCAAACAACAAGTTTGCTTTCCGTGCAGGGTGGTACTTTGACGAAAGCCCGGTACAGGATGGCTATTTTGCTCCTGAAACACCACGTAACGATTCTAACGGTTACACGGGTGGTTTAACATACCAGATTACTTCGAAACTTGGTGTGGATGTATCATTCCTTTACCTGCACTTTAAAGAAATTGAAAACTCGTATGACTATTACAACGAAGATGGCCAGCAGGTAACCTTCGGCGGTACCTATAAAAATACCGTATTCTCTCCGGGTGTTGGTTTAACATATAGCTTCTAATAAAATACTATGAAAAACAGGATAATATATTTAGCAATACTGGCAGCGGGCTTTGCCGCCTGTGAGCCGGAATTTGAGAACGAGGTAAACAGCGGCAGCTACAGCTCCGGCGAAGCCGACTTCAGTTCATATGTGGCTATAGGTAACTCGCTTACTGCCGGATTCATGGACGGAACAGTATCAAGGGTAAGCCAAAGCTATTCCTACCCTAAATTGCTGGCACAGCAGTTTGCGCTTGTGGGTGGTGGCGAATTTACACAGCCATCATTTGCCGAAGACGTTAATAACCTTGGCGGTATCAGCGGTATTCCGGGTTTCCCTACAAGACTTATAATTGATGCAGCTGCCGGTGGGCCTGAACCTATCAACGGTACTTCAACTATAACTATAACACCTCAGGCTACAGCATTTAACAATATGGGTGTTCCGGGAGCTAAGTCATATCATTTACTTGCGCCGGGTTATGGTAACCCTGCCGGGCTTATGACTACGCCAATTTCGGCAAACCCTTATTTTGTTCG
>JBQGDS010000432.1:0-2259 GCA_052039185.1 Flavobacterium sp. | reverse complement strand
GTTCAACTATCTCGAAAAAGAAATAGGCGTAAAATATCCGTGGGGCGTGTACAGGCAGGTTCCGGTAATGGACTTTTTATATGCCGGTATGGAAAATACCACAAGCACCATTTTTGCACAGGATTTTGTAGTTGATGCTACAGGGTTTAACGACCGTACTTACATAAATGTAAATGCACATGAACTTGCCCACCAGTGGTTTGGCGATTTAGTTACAGCACAAAGCGGTAAGCACCACTGGCTTCATGAAGGTTTTGCAACCTATTATGCTTTGCTGGCAGAACAGGAGCTTTACGGGGAAGACCACTTTAACTATGAATTGTACCAGATTGCCGAAAGACTTCAGCAGGTAGCAAAAACCGATACTATACCCATCCTGAACGAAAAAGCAAGCTCACTTAGCTTTTACCAAAAGGGTGCATGGGCACTGCATGTGCTCAGGGAGGGAGTAGGGCATGAAGCCTTTAAAAAAGCCGTAAAAAACTACTTGGAAAAATATGCTTTTAAAACCGTTACTACCGAAGATTTTCTTGCCGAAATAAATAAAGTGTCAACTTATGATACAAAAAGCTTCAGGGAAAGGTGGCTTGAAAAAAGCGGATTTGAAGTGCAGGAAGCAATTGAGTTGCTGAAAAAGAATGATTTCATGGCAAGCTATCTTGAGCTGGGTGATATTCAGTCGAAGCCATTAGACGAGAAAAAGGAACTTTTTAAGCAGATTATGGAGTCGAAAGAATTTTATCCTATAAAAGAGGAAGTACTGTTCCAGCTATCGGAAGTCCCGTTTAACGAAAAGGCTGACATTGTACGCGCAGCCATGAAAAGTGGTAACTTGAAAGTGCGTCAGGCTGTGGCGCGTACAGTAACAACTATCCCCGCAGATTTTTATGAAGAATATAAATCGCTGATGCAGGATGATTCTTATATCACGAAAGAAATCACCCTAAATATATTGTGCAGCAGGTTTCCTGATAAAAAAGCAGAGTATTTAGATATGTCCGACGGATGGATAGGTTTTAATGATAAAAACCTGCGCATACTTTGGCTGGCATTGGCGTATACAACCAAAGAGTACCGCACTGCCGAAAAGGATAAAATGTATGCTGAATTGCTGGATTATGCTTCTGAAAAATATGAAAGCAGTACCCGAACCAATGCACTTGCCAACCTAATGTACATTAACAAGCCTGATCCTGTTATGCTCAAAAACCTGGTAAATGCTACCACACATTTCAGGTGGCAATTTTCTAAATACGGACGCGATAACATAAGGAAACTACTTAAAAAACCGGGTTACAGGTTGTATTTCCAGGAATTGCTCCCGGAATTAAATGACACTGAACGCAGCAAGCTGGAAAGCCTGCTTGCTGAAAAATAACGTTTAGTATTGACGAAATGAAAAAAGCATTTGAACCGATAGTAAACGCTAACAGCAAAATCCTGATACTGGGTACTATGCCTGGCGAAAAATCATTGGAATTGCAGGAGTATTACGGCAACCGGGGCAACCAGTTCTGGAAGATAATGTTTGGCATGTTTGGCATTTCCCTTAGCCATAACTATAATGAAAAGAAACAGCTGCTTGCCGATAAAGGGATTGCCTTGTGGGATGTGCTGCAATACTGCGAACGTGAGGGCAGCCTTGACAGTAATATAAAAAATGAGCAGGCTAACGATTTTAAATCATTTTATAAAAAGTACCCACAGATAAAACATGTGTTTTTTTCTAGTAAAAATGCAGCTGCCTATTATGATAAATATGTAGGCCGAAGAAACGATATCTGCTATACTACATTACCATCGCCAAGCGGGGCAAATGCAACCAAACCTTTTGCCGTAAAATTGCAGGAATGGAGTGATAAAATTTTGCCGCTGGTTTAAATAATACAGACATTTTATTTTAAAAAGGGACTTATGCTGGATTTATACTAAAATAACATTTTTGTCTTCAATTGATACCATATTTTTTAATCGTAAGATTATATTTTTGTTTCTTTTTAATTTCGCGATAATATGAGGAGTAAGGGAAAAATTGGCAAAAGGTTCAGATTGTGGAGGTAACGAAGCAATAAGATAGGAAGTATTGGAACGAAAAATTATCTTGTTTTGAAAATAGTAGTATCTTGTTTTATATAACTGCTTTATTGCTTTTTTAAGATTAGCTTCATTTCGGGTTGGAACTGTACTATATTTAAGTTCACAGAAAAGTATCCATGATTGTAAATTTGAATTTTCTGGGAAAAGCACACCTTCACATTG
>JBQGDS010000431.1:0-3061 GCA_052039185.1 Flavobacterium sp. | reverse complement strand
AGGTACCTTGACCTTAATCTTTCACTTTTTTTACTTTTACTTTCCTTTGCAATAGGATTACTGGCACTTATACTTGTCGTAAAAAATCTGCATCATCAAAAAGTCAGGGAGGTTGTCACTTCACGTCCAAAAATAGACTGGAGCCGGTTTTTCTTTGCTTTCGGCATTTGGGCTATATTTTCCATAATTACTACTCTCATAGCTTATTTTATTGAGCCTGAAAGCTATGTGATACAGTTTGACCTTGTTCCCTTCCTTATATTATTAGCGGTAGCAGTAGTGATGATACCACTGCAAACATCATTTGAAGAGCTGATGTTTAGAGGTTACCTGATGCAGGGTATAGGTATTGCTGCTAAAAACCGCTGGATTCCGCTGGTTATAACGTCAGTTATTTTTGGAGCACTGCACCTTGCCAATCCTGAAGTCCAGCAAATGGGGTATATTGTTTCATTTTATTATATAGGTACAGGGCTTTTCCTTGGTATTATAACGCTTATGGATGAAGGCACCGAACTGGCATTAGGCTTTCATGCTGCAAACAACCTGGTGGCTGCTTTACTTGTAACTGCCGACTGGACCGCGTTCCAGACACACTCAGTATTCAAAGATATATCCGAACCATCGGCAGGATTTGATATTTTCATTCCGCTAATTGTAATTTACCCTATATTTTTGCTTATCTTCAGTAAGAAATATAAGTGGCATTCCTGGAAAGAGAAACTTACGGGAAAAGTAATGCCTCCTGCAACCGATTCAATAAACCAAATAAACGGCCATGAATAATCCAGACTACCATTTTGTACACCCCCATTTTAAGCTGAACGGTTTTCACCTGACTGAAGATGACCTGTTGCGTATTGCCTACAGCTTTATAAAGGAAGGTGAACCGTATGAAAGGGCAGTGGGTGATTTCCTGATGTACTGGTTTGACCATAACAGTTACATTGACATGCAGACATCGGGTACTACGGGAACTCCTAAACTGATTCGTGTACAAAAGCAGGCCATGGTAAATTCGGCAATGGCTACTGGGGAGTTTTTTGACCTGTATGCCGATATGAAAGTACTGCATTGCCTGCCTACGCAGTATGTTGCTGGAAAAATGATGCTTGTAAGGGCTTTCATTTTGGGTTGGGATATGGATTTGGTAGCGCCGTCATCACATCCTTTGGAGCGTAACGATACACAATATGATTTTGCCGCTATGGTGCCCTTACAGGCGCAGCATTCGCCTGATAAACTGAAACAGGTAAAAAAACTGATTTTAGGCGGTGCAAAAGTAAGCAGTGCGCTGGCAAAAAAACTAAGTAAGGTACCAACAGAAATTTATGAAACCTATGGCATGACCGAGACCATTACCCATATTGCAGCAAAAAAAATAGGTGAGGAGGCTTTTACAACATTGCCTAATGTAAACATTACTACTGATGAACGTAACTGCCTTGTTATTGATGCCTTTGCAATATGCGATGAGCCTGTAATAACTAATGATGTTGTGGAAATTACAGATGAAAAGCACTTTGTATGGCTGGGGAGGCACGATAATGTAATAAACAGCGGAGGCGTTAAGCTTTTCCCTGAACAAATTGAAGAAAAGCTGTCAGGTAAAATTGAGCGCCGATTTTTTGTAAAAGGTGAACCTGATGAAGAGCTTGGTGAAAAATTGGTACTTTACATTGAGGGCGAAAATATAGCTATTGATCCCGAAGTGTTTACCAAGCTGGATAAGTTTGAAAAGCCAAAGCAAATAGTATTCATTGATAAATTTATCGAAACCGAGTCGGGCAAAGTTATTCGTGATAAAAGTGCAGCAACTGCTTAAAGCGTTTCTGTTTTTATAAAGAACTTTTTGCGTGCCACTTCTACAGCTTTGATACTTTCAATTGTGGCATCTGCTGTCTGCCAGTTATTGGTAGCATTTAGTCTCATTGATTTTCCTGCTGCAGTAACTTCAACCGGCATGGTGAAATTAGCTACGTCCGTTTTCCAGCGGTATTCAAATCGGTTGCCGTTCATGCGCAGTTGTAATATCGGGATATTTTTATAGCGGAGGTACTGGTCGAAAACAGGTGTAAGGTTTATACCGCTTTCTTTATTAAAAAAAGCTACTACGGTTTCGGTATCAATAATCTGCTTTTTATAGGTTTCCGAAAATTTAAGCAGCATAGCCCACCATTTGGCATCATCATTTACAATATGCCTTATAGTGTTCAGCATCAGTGAGCCTTTAAAATATTTATCACCCGATCCTGTTTTGTTTACGCCGAAAATACCTATAACAGGTTTATCTTTCATTACATTGGCGCGCTGCCCATTAATATACTGCATAGCCTTATCATATCCGTATCGACACTCAACATAAACAGTTTCAGAATAGGTAGTAAAGCCTTCATGAATCCACATATCGGCAATGTCTTTTGATGTAATACTGTTGCCAAACCATTCATGCCCGCTTTCGTGTATAGTGATATAATCAAACAGCATACCTACACCCGTCATGCTCATATCCATACCCATGTAGCCCTTTTTATATCCGTTACCGTATGCTACTGCGCTTTGGTGTTCCATGCCAAGGTAAGGTGTTTCTACTAATTTATAGCCATCTTCATAAAAAGGGTATTTGCCAAACTTAGCCTCAAAGCATTCCAGCATAGGCTTTACCTCTTCAAAATGTTTTTTTGCCTTTTGCTCGTTTTCTTTTAGTACATAGTAATCAATGTCAAGGCCGTTAAGGTTATCGTGTATATGGGCATAATCGGCCACATTAATTGTTATGGTGTAATTGTTTATAGGGTTTTTAACCTCCCAGTCCCAACGTGTATAACCATTCTTTAAATCTTCTTTGCCAGTAAAACGCCCGTTCGAAACATTCATCAATCCATTAGGTACAGCTACTTTTATTGATGCGCCACGGTCAGGCTCGTCAGTCTGGTGGTCTTTAACAGGAAACCACAGGCTGGCGCCCGTTCCCTGTACGGCTACACCTACCCAATGCTTACCATTACTATCTTTTTTGAAAACAAACCCACCGTCCCAAGGTGCATTTTTAGCCACATTA
>JBQGDS010000430.1:0-18002 GCA_052039185.1 Flavobacterium sp. | reverse complement strand
TGAGATTACCGGTGCAATTGTATCTATTACGCTGGTCATGGCTGCGGTATTTATCCCTGTATCATTCCTAAAGGGGCCTTCAGGGGTGTTCTATCAGCAGTTTGCCATTACGCTTGCGGTATCAATCCTTATATCGGCTGTAAACGCATTAACGCTGAGCCCGGCGCTTTGTGCATTGCTCCTTAAACCGCATGATAAGGATCATGATGAGCATAAAAAGAAAAACTATAAAGACCGTTTCTTTACCGCGTTTAATACCGGTTTTGACGCGATGAACACTAAATATTCACGCTCATTGAAGTTCCTGGGCAGGAAAAAATGGATAACAGCACTTGCGCTGGTAGTATTCTCAGGAATTACATACTTCCTGTTTATGACAACGCCATCAGGATTTATCCCGAATGAAGACCGTGGTATTATTATGGTTGACCTTACAATGCCTCCGGGAACTACGCTTGAAAAAACGCAGGAAGCAGTTAACCAGCTGGATTCAGTGCTTGTGTCAATGCCATTGGTTGAAGCAAGGATGAGCGTTGTAGGCTTCTCGCTGCTTAACAGGGTAAATGGCGGATCATATGCCTTTACTATTATTAAGCTGAAAGATTGGGAACACCGTAAAGAGAAAAACCAGTCGGTTGATGCAATTGTAGGTGAGCTTTTTGGCAGGACTGCCGGATTTAAAGATGCCAAGATATTATTCTTTACGCCACCAAGCGTACAGGGCTTTGGTACCGCTGACGGTTTTGAGTTTAAAATTCAGGACAAAGGTGATGATGACTGGGCAACTGTAAGTAAAGTAAGTAATGAGTTCCTTGGCGCACTAATGCAGCGTCCTGAGATTCAATATGCCATAACTAACTTTAACCCGGGTTTCCCACAGTACCAAATGGACATAAATGTGGAAAGGGCTAAGGATGCAGGTGTATCGGTAAGTGAGATATTCAATACCATGCAGGGTTATTATGGCGGATTGTATACAACCGACTTCAACCGTTTTGGTAAGCAGTTCCGTGTAATGATACAGGCTAAGCCGGAAGAACGTGCTGACGAAAAATCGATAAACAGTATCTATGTACGTAACGATAAAGGTCAGATGGTAGCCATAAGCCAGTTTATTGACTTTAAAAAGATATACGGCCCTGAAGCGGTATCGCGATTCAATATGCTTAAGGCAGTTAATGTGAATGGTAAGGCTAAGCCGGGCTTCAGCTCGGGTGATGCTATTAAAGCCATACAGGAAGTTGCTGAACAGCACCTGCCAAAATCATATACTTACGAATTCTCAGGTATGACACGTGAAGAGATTATAGCAGGTAACCAGCAGGCTGTGGTATTCCTTCTTAGCTTGATATTTGTGTACTTCCTTCTTAGTGCACAGTATGAAAGTTATTTAGTGCCACTTTCGGTTATCCTGTCACTGCCGGTAGGTATTGCAGGTGCTATTGGCTTTGTAAAGCTTGCCGGGCTGGAAAATAACATTTACTTCCAGGTAGCACTTATCATGCTTATAGGCCTCCTGGCCAAGAATGCCATTCTTATTGTGGAATTCGCCATACAGCGAAGGCGTCATGGTATGGAACTGCTTGAGGCAGCTATTGAAGGTGCCAAGGCCCGTTTAAGGCCAATACTTATGACATCGTTTGCCTTTATATTCGGCCTTCTTCCGCTTGCATTTGCCGGTGGGGTAGGTGCTGTGGGTAACCGCTCAATAGGTATGGGTGCTGTAGGAGGTATGCTTATAGGAACGCTGTTCGGGGTATTTGTAATCCCTATACTGTTTGTAATATTCCAGGGCCTGCAGGAAAAAATATCCGGAAGGAAGAAACCCGAAGAAACTGACACTGAAGAATCTGTTATATCATAACCTGAAACAAATGATAAAGACAATAAGAGTAATAGTTATAGTGGGAGCAGGATTGGTTATGCAATCCTGCTTTACCGCCAAAACATATAAAAGGCCTGATATAAAGGCTGAAAACCTGTACAGGACAGAAGTAGTATCTCAGGATACCGTATCAATGGCTGATGTAGCCTGGGACAAAATGTTTACCGATCCGGTATTACAGGGGCATATTAAAAAAGGACTTCAGCATAATTTTGATATAAGGATAGCCATCCAGAACATCATTGCTGCCGAAGCTAACCTTAAGCAGGGTAAAGCGGGCTACCTGCCTACCTTTAGTCTGGGTGCCGACTGGACACACACCGAGCAGAGTAAGAACAGCCAGATAGGACGTATTGTAAGCCAGACGGGTGGTAACACCAATCTGGACCAATATCAGCTTTTAGGCAATTTTGCATGGGAAGCCGATATATGGGGAAGAATACGCAGTAATAAGCGTGCATTTAATGCATCATACCTGCAAACCATTGCTGCAAACCAGGCGGTAAAAACACAGGTGATAACCGATATTGCCCAGATGTACTACCAGTTGCTGTCGCTTGATGCACAGCTTAAAGTTGCTGAGCAAACGCTGATTAATCGTGATGAGAGCATTGAAACCATACTGGCGCTTAAAGATGCAGGTAACGTTAATGAGGTAGGTGTAAAGCAAACCGAAGCCCAGAAATATGCTACGGAGCTTATTATTGAAGATACCCGTAACAGCATTATCCTGGTAGAAAACTCGCTAAGTTTGTTATTGGGAGAGCCTGCACGTAAAATAGAGCGTGGCACGCTTGAAGGGCAAAACCTGAACCCGGCAATACAAACAGGGGTTTCTACGCAATTGCTTAGGAACAGGCCTGATGTTGTAGCTGCAGAGTTTGCTTTCGTAAACGCATTTGAACTTACTAATGTAGCGCGTGCCAACTTTTATCCGCAGTTCAGGATAACAGCCACAGGCGGTTTCCAGAGTATTGACCTGAAAGACTGGATAAATACCAACTCGCTTTTTGCTAACATAGTTACCGGACTTACACAGCCGCTTTTAAATGGCCGCCAGATAAGGACACGCTATGAAGTTGCCAAAGCGCAGAATGAGCAGGCGCTGGTACGCTTTGAGCAGGCACTGATTACAGCAAGTAAAGAAGTTAGCGATGCGCTTGCCGATTATAATAATGAAACTAAGAAATTGGCCATAAGGGAAAAGCAGGTAGATGCACTTGGTAAAGCCGCAGGCTATTCAGATGAGTTGCTTACTTACGGGCTTGTAAATTATCTTGAAGTGCTTACAGCCAAAGATAATGCGCTTAATGCCGAACTTAGCCTTATAGATAATAAATACAGGCAGTACCTTGCCATCATCAACCTTTACAAAGCACTGGGGGGCGGATGGAGATAATATAATTAGGAGCTTACTCCAGATTATTTTAGATTAATTGTTTGTTTATGTTAGCCACACCACGCCATTCGCGTGGTGTGGTTTTTTGTTGATAATATTTTCAAACCAAATATAAGAAAATAATCAAATATCTGTATCTTGCCCTTAATATAGCGAGGCATATATGAAAAAGGAAATAAAAGGGCAGGGAGCAGTAAGCAATATACATAACCATTTTATTAAAAATCGTTATGAGAAGTCGATTTATGATGATGATTTTGAGGAAGAGATTACAAAAACCGAGATACTTGAAGTATATCCTAAGTCAATAGTTAATCCGGTTAAAAGCCCCGATTTAAGCATGGCATATTCCATGAATCCCTATCAGGGTTGTGAGCATGGCTGCGCCTATTGCTTTGCAAGGCCTACACATGAGTACTGGGGTTATAGCGCCGGGGTAGATTTTGAGCGTAAAATACTGGTCAAGAAAAACGCACCTGAACTGCTGGAACAATTTTTCACCAAACGGGGCTACAGGGCAGAACCTATATTGCTTTCGGGTAATACTGATTGTTACCAGCCTATAGAACGTAAACTCGAAATTACCCGTCGTATACTTCAGGTTTTTCTGGATTACCGCCATCCTGTAAACATATTGACCAAAAATGCACTGGTAACACGCGACCTTGACATCTTAATTCAACTGGCTGAAAAGAATCTGGTAACAGTGTCACTCAGTATCCCAACTATAAATGAAGATTTAAGACGAAAGTTGGAGCCACGCACATCATCTGTCGCGACCAAGCTTAAGGCCGTTGAAACGTTATCCCAAAGCGGTATTCCCGTAAATGTGATGATAGCACCTATGATTCCCGGCCTTAACACTCCTGAAATTCTTAGTATAGTAAAAACGGTGGCTGAAAAAGGAGCGGGCAGTTTTGGTTATACCCTGGTACGGCTTAATGATACGGTTGAGCCGGTTTTTATTGACTGGCTGGAAGAGCATTATCCTGACCGTAAAGACAAGGTTCTGCACCAGATAGCATCAATGCATGGTGGAAAACTAGGAGAGAAAAGAGTTTATAAACGCCGTAAGGGTGAGGGCGAAATTGCCGAAATGATACATACAACCTTCAGGATAGGGCGGCAAAAATACTTTGAGGGCAGGGATATTCCTGATTTGCGTACCGACTTGTTTGACGGTACAAAAGGGGAACAGCTGCGTTTGTTTTAGTTTTTTATTTTTTCAAACTCCTCACGGCCTATTCGCTTATCTACAAAATTAAGTTCGGGCCTGCCAATAAAAACGCCACTGTTAACACTGCATTCAAGGAAGTATTCTTCGCCAAACTTTATGTCAATTTCCTTAATCTCTTCGGTTTCAAGGCTTGCCCTTATTTTGTGTTTACCTTCTTCATAAATTTTTACTACCTCTTTACTGTTGTTGTAAATTTTGAATAGAGGTTTTCCGTCAAGATGTATAGTATAGTTCAGTAAAGCCCCATTAGCCGAACCTCTTCGGAAAACATAGAGTAAAGCATAGTTTGGGTTTTCAGGAAATATGGTTTTGGTAATAGAATCCTGCTCGATTTTAGAACGCTGTACATAATTATCCATGTTGTTAATCAATAGGATGTCAGCTTCAATGCGGTAACATGTACTGCCCAGTGCCGATGGCTTTTTAATTTTAGTGAGTTTTATAGCATTTCCACCGGCTTTTCTTGCTTCAGCCTTGGCCTGGTCTATCACGGTATTGTATCCGCAGTCAGTCGTAAATCCGGAATCGCCTATTTTTACCTTACCCAATACCCTGGAACTGGCAGGTGCAGTTTCTTCAGGGATGATCACAATTATATTGGTTTCCGGCGATAATGCCGTTAATGATTTATCGGCCAGCGTAGTTTTTATGCTTGTTGAGCATCCTATGGTAAATAATGAGATAAATAACAGGAAAACAGCCTTTTTCATGACTTAATATTTTATATAAATCTAAGAAAATTGCTGTTAATGCAAATGTTAATTATTTTATAACATTATTCATAATCAGCTCAGCATGAATACGCGAATTTTCAATAAACCATTTGTGTGTTTCCAGTCCGCCACACACTACACCGGCAAGATAAAGTCCTTTCACGTTAGTTTCCATAGTTTCCGGGTTGTATTGCGGGATACAGTTTTCCCCGGTAATGGTTATACCGGCCTGTTCCAGGAACTCCAGGTTGGGTCTGTAACCGGTTAAGGCCAGTACATAATCATTTTCAACAGTTACATTGCCTTCCGGTGTAGCTATTGTTACCGTATCTTCAGTTATCCCGGTAATGTTCGAGTTAAAATAAGCTTTAATACTGCCTTCTGCTATGCGGTTTTCAATATCAGGCTTTATCCAGTATTTTACCCGGTCGTTAATTTCGCCTTTGCGTATAACCATAGTTACATCTGCACCTTTGTGCCAGCATTCAAGCGCCGCATCTACTGATGAATTATTGGCGCCTACCACTACAACTTTCCTGAAAGCATACTCATGCGCCTCTTTGTAGTAATGCTTCACCTTGGGCAGGTTTTCACCCGGAATGTTCATATAAACAGGTATATCATAAAAACCGGTTGCAATAACTGCATTTTTGGCTTTGTAAGTGGCTTTTGGGCTGGTAATCGTAAAATGTCCCTCAACTTTTGTAACTTCCGTAACTTCTTCAGACAGCTTTATATTCAGGTTGAAGTGTTTATGTATGTTTCGATAATATTCGAGAGCTTCCTGCCTGCCCGGTTTTGGCGCAATGCAAGTAAAAGGGACATTGCCTATTTCCAGCCTTTCGGCAGTTGAAAAAAAAGTTATGTATAAAGGATAGTTGAACAGGCTGTTAACCAGCGTACCTTTTTCCAGTATCAGGTAATTTAAGCCTTTGCGTTGTGCTGCTATACCGCATGCCATGCCTATTGGGCCACCGCCTATAATTATAATATCATAGGTTACTTCCATGTGCTGTAAGGGTTATTGCTCAGGTAGGCATTGTAATAGCGTTTATCGCCTGTAACTTCCCGTCCCAGCCATTTGGGTTTTTCAAAACTCTCATCTTCATCCTTTAATTCAATCTCGGCTATTATAAGGCCGTTATTTTCGCCAAAAAAAGTATCTACTTCATATACATGCCCGCCGAGAGGTACCTCATAACGTATTTTGTCAATACTGCCTTTCTCGCATAGCTTTAAAAGTTCTTCTGCATCCTTTACAGGTATTTCCTTTTCCCACTCCAT
Organism: Flavobacterium sp.; assembly: GCA_052039185.1. Taxonomy (GTDB): domain Bacteria; phylum Bacteroidota; class Bacteroidia; order Flavobacteriales; family Flavobacteriaceae; genus Flavobacterium. The sequence goes on along the minus strand of JBQGDS010000430.1, from coordinate 11,484 downwards.
ACGTGTAGTGCCGCTTTCATTTCCTTTTCCCTTTATAGTAATAAAGCCTGTATCGCCTTTTATGCGCACACGCACGGTACGTTCAGGGTCAGAATTTAAATAACCCTGCACAATGCGGTGCTGCGTAACTGCCTCATTTTTAAAATCATCCGAAAGCACAAGGAATTTGCGTTCAATCTCAGTCATAATCATTTGCTAAAAGCAGCAAGTTACGTAATAAACAGGTCTTTTTTTGTAAATTTACCCTTATCACTCTACTTTTTTGATTAAATGAAGTTTAGAAAAAAGAAGCACAAGGCCACCCTAGAGGATTTTTTTACGGTAAATTTTGATGAGCATAACTTATGGGAATATAAAGCCGATGATGTAGACCTGCTTACCGATCTGGTATCGCTTATACGTCCTAAAAAAACTGATAAGCTCCGGGAACATGATATTTCAGCATTGCTGCATATCCTTAAAGAAAATGAAAAGTATCGGGACGGGCTGTCACTTTACCTTAAAATGCTGCTGAAAAATAAAAAGTATAGCAAGATACTTACCGATGCAGGCATACTTGCCGATACCGACTTTTTTTATGAAGTAAGGAAACGCCTTTTTGCAAAGCTGATACCTGACCAGCCACCTAAGGATACGCTTGAATATGTACTGAACCAAGTGTTTTTTAAAAAGACTGATCCTGTATGGGTTAAAAAGATACCCGAAGGGCAGATGATTGAGCTGATGCAGGTGCTTGGGTTTTATTCAGTATATGTTTCGTCAGCAGAGGACAGCAGGCTTGCCGAGCTGCTTTTTTCAATGGAAGTTATTATTCACCGTATTTCGGGACGTGCCCTTGAAAGTGAAGTGATTAAAATGGTACCCGAGTACGAAAATCTTGAGAGTCCGTTTCTTGCGTTCCAGAAAGAATTTGCCCTCATGGCAGAAAAGATACTGGATGATAAGGAAGAAAACTTTATACATCCTAAAGATCTTGGCTATAAACAGATAATGCTGCTACACCGCCAGTGTGTGGATTATGTACAGAAAGCATTTAAAAACAGCGATAAGTATGGCATATCACTGCGGGTTAACCAGAACCTGCTGCGTATACGCCAGCAGCTGGAACGTCTTGATGCATTATTGCCTTTGTTGGTAATCAGCGAACCTGAAGATGCTAACCGAAATACGGCACACCTTGCCTGCAGCCTTATAGATTATAATTGTAAAAAAACGAATGTACGCAAACTTATTAATGAAAGTACACAGCTGCTTTCTTATGAGGTTACGCAGCATACCGCCAATACCGGGGAACATTATATAACCAGTAACAGGCGTGATTACCTGCGTATGTTTTGGGCGGCATCGGGCGGTGGAATTGTAGTAGGTATTATGTGTATTATAAAAGTATTGCTGTCTAAAGTTGAAGCCAGTGAATTTGGGCATGCATTCATATACAGCCTTAATTACTCTCTCGGATTTATAACTATATACCTTCTCGGTTTTACCCTGGCAACAAAGCAGCCGGCCATGACAGCATCTGCCCTTGTACGGGCTCTCGAAAAGGGACGGCGTAATAATGGTGTTCCCGAAGATGAAAAGCACTATGCCTTTGCCGAGTTCTTTGCAAGGGTGTTCCGCTCGCAGTTTATAGCTTTTGTAGGTAATGTTATTGTAGCTTTCCCGGTGGCGCTACTAGGTATATGGGGTATTGATATGCTATTTGACTATAACATCGCCGCAACTAAATGGCCCACCCTTATTTTAGATCTTCACCCTGTTTACTCCCTTGCCATACTACATGCGGGTATAGCCGGTGTTTTTCTTTTCCTTTCCGGTATCATAGCAGGAAGCGTTGCCAACAGGGACAAGCATCGTAACATGTATTACCGTATACAGGAGCACCCTGTTATAAAACGGAGTTTTGGCAAAACCAGGGCAAAAAAGCTTGCAGGCATATATGAAAAGAGATGGGCAGGTATAATCTCTAATTTTTGGTTTGGTGTATTTATGGGAAGTACGGCATCAATAGGAGCATTTTTGGGCTTAAACCTGGATATACGACACATTACATTTGCCAGCGGTAACCTTGCTTTGGGACTATACGGCTCAAATTATCATGTTTCTACAGAGATGCTGGTTTGGGGCATTTTTGGCGTTGGGGTTATTGGGCTTATGAATTTCATTGTGAGTTTTGCGCTTTCAATGGGGCTTGCTTTCCGCTCCCGGAATATGCCTATTACAGAACTAAGGCCTATCATTTCTTCGGTCTGGAACCATTTTAAGTACAAACCGGGCGCTTTTTTCTTTCCCAATTTTGGAAGGCCTTCATCTGACGCACAACATTGATACAGGTATAATTATTGCTAATTTTACAGCATGGAATTCAGTGAATTGCCCATGCGCAAAATAATCCATGTTGATATGGATGCCTTTTATGCCTCGGTTGAGCAGCGGGACAACCCCGAGCTGCGCGGTAAGCCTATTGCTGTAGGTGGCGGTGGCCCGCGCGGAGTAGTAGCAGCCGCAAGCTATGAAGCCCGGAAGTTTGGGGTTCGGAGCGCTATGAGCGGAATGCTGGCACGCAAAAAATGCCCTGACCTGATTTTTGTTAAAAGCAATTTTGATAAATACCGCGAAGTTTCGGCGCAAATCAGGAAAATATTCCATGAGTATACCGATATGGTTGAACCTCTATCTTTAGATGAGGCGTATCTTGATGTTACCGTTAATAAAAAAGGAAATCCCAGTGCCACGGTTATAGCCGCCGAAATACGCAAGCGCATATTTGAGGAAACAGGGCTCACTGCTTCGGCAGGCATATCTATCAATAAGTTTGTTGCTAAGGTTGCAAGCGATTATAACAAGCCTAACGGGCAGAAGACCGTAAATCCTGACGAGGTTATTGATTTTCTGGAAAAGCTGCCCATAGGGCGTTTTTATGGTGTTGGAAAGGTTACTGAGGAGAAGATGTATCAACTGGGAATATTCACGGGAAAGGAACTAAAGGAGAAAACAGAACAGTACCTTAGTGACCATTTTGGTAAATCGGGGGCTTATTATTACTATGTAGTGCGCGGTATACACACCGGAGAGGTTAAGCCACACCGGATTGCCAAATCAGTAGGGACAGAACATACCTTTCATGAAAACCTTGTATCGGAAGTGTTTATGCTGGAAAAGCTGGAAGAGATAGCGGGTGAGCTTGACAGAAGGCTGCAAAAAAAGAAAATTGCCGGTAAGACTATTACCCTGAAAATTAAATACCGCGACTTTACTGTACAAACACGGAGTAAAACCCTTCCTTATTTTATTTCTGATAAAAGCTTATTGCTTGAAGCCGTAAAAGACCTGTTATACCAGGAACGCCTTAAAGAATCGGTCCGGCTGTTGGGTATATCGCTTTCTAACCTGAATACAGATACCGATAATAAAGCTAAAAAGCAGGTAGCTGTACAACTGAAGTTCGATTTCTAGTTTGTGAAATAAAAAGCTGCCTTTAAGGCAGCTTCATATACTTTATAATGTTTTTTTAATCCCTGCTTGATAGCTTAGATAAAAGTCTAAGGAATTCAATATACAGCCATACAAGTGTTATCATAAGTCCCATGGCACCAAACCACTCCATGTATTTTGGAAGCCTTTGCTGCGCGCTTTTCTCTATAAGGTCAAAATCAAGGAAAAGGTTTAGCGCTGCTATAATAATTACAAATGCGCTTATACCTATACTCATTAATGAGTTGCCGTGGTGTATCGGCTCAAAGTTAATGAAAAACGTTAGTATCCATGATATAAGGTAATAAGATGCTATGGCAAGAGTTGCTGCAATTACAACCGACTTAAATTGCTCGGTTACTTTAACTATCTTGTATTTGTATAGCGCAAGGCATACAATAAACGTAACAAATGTGGCGCCTACAGCCTGTATTACAATACCCGGATAATAGTAAGCTTCAAAATATGCCGATATCCCGCCTATGAAAAGGCCTTCGAATATAGCATATGCCGGAGCAAGGTATGTTGAAGTTTTTGGCCTGAAAACAGTGATAAGTACCGCGATAAAGCCTAATATAGCGCCTGCAATGCCAAGCATCATTGGGTTACTGCCGCTAAAAAACATTGACCATGTTATTGCAGCGCTGCCCACCAGTAGTGCAAGCAGTATAAAACTTTTATTTACTGCGCCGTTAACCGTCATGGTGTCATTGTAATCAATAACATTTACCGGGTTGCCTTCGGCATCATATACGGTAGCGGTTTTAGCAAAAGCTTTATTGCTTAAAAATGGGTTTTTTGATTTTAAGTTCATGTTTATTTTATTTGGTCTCCAAATATAAATAATTACGCCTGAATTTCAAATTTGGCGCCAACCAGCTTTTTCAGCAGTACGATCTGGCCTAAATGATAATAGCTATGCTCAATCATCCCATCAATATTACGGCGGTAAGTGCTGTATTTCTCATCTACAAATACCCCATCAAGTTTCTCTTCGGGTAATTTTTCAATAAGCTTTGCAAGTTCTTCGGTGTCAGCAAAAAAACGTTCAAGTATGGCATCCCACTGTTCCTGTGTTGTTACAGCAGGAAAATCAAAACTATACTGGTCTTTAATATCCAGTGTTCCACCCCTGAAAACGTTTAATACGCCCGCAGTGTAATAATGAATGTGCTGCGCCAGGTCGGCAATCGTATTGAACGCTCCAATTTTTGTGGTTGCAGTACTTACCGGCAGGGCGGTAAGTTCATTCTTGTAATTTGTATTGGCTACCCAGGTGCCGTTAAGTACTATTTCTCTTAGCCTTGAGGCAAGCTGTTGCGGTTGATTCATAATAGTTTATATAAAAAATGAGCCACAAATTACACATAATAAATATGTAATTTGTGGCCTGAATATAATTTAACAGCTATTACTGTATCTCAGATACCCTTAGCGTGTTTACCATACCTTTTTCTATAACAGGCATTGCGGCAAGGTTGATAATCATGTCCCCTTTTTCTACATAGCCCATTTCCCTTGCTACATCATTAATATCATCTACAGTTTCATCAGTGCTCAGGAATTTGTCATAATAAAAAGAGCTAACACCCCACAGCAGGTTCATCTGTGTTAATATCTTTTTGTTCGATGTAAACACCAAAATGTGCGCATTCGGCCTCCATGCCGAAATCTGGAATGCCGTATATCCGCTATTGGTAAGTGTAGTAATTGCCTTAGCTTTTATGGTGTTGGCCATTTGAGTGGCATGGTGGCATATTGATTTTGTAATAAAACGCTTTGTCCTTACCTGCGGTGTGTTTTGTGGTACCGTGATAAGTGGTGAGTCTTCAACCGCTTCAATAATCTGGGTCATTTTTTCGATAACCTGTACCGGATAGTTACCAACCGATGTTTCGCCTGAAAGCATTACCGCATCAGCACCATCCATAACCGAGTTAGCTACGTCGTTCACTTCAGCACGTGTAGGTGTAAGGCTGGTGATCATGGTTTCCATCATCTGCGTAGCAATTATAACAGGTATACGGGCTGTTTTAGCACGATTTACCAGTTTCTTCTGGATAAGCGGTACTTCCTGTGCAGGAACCTCTACACCAAGGTCGCCACGTGCTACCATTAGTCCATCGCAAAATGCTACTATCTTATCAATATTTTCAACTGCTTCCGGCTTCTCGATTTTGGCAATGATAGGGATTTTATAATCAGAATGTTCCGCAATAAGATCCTGAAGTTCCTCAAGGTCTTTAGGTGTCCTTACAAACGAAAGCGCTATCCAGTCTACCTGCTCTTTAATAGCAAAAATGGCATCTTTAATGTCTTTTTGTGTAAGCGCCGGCAACGATACTTTTGTGTTAGGCAGGTTAACCCCTTTTTTAGATTTAAGCGGGCCGCCCTGTATTACTATGGCTTTAACCTCATCACGGCGGTTGGTTTCAAGCACTTCAAATATAAGTTTGCCATCATCAAGAAGAATCCTTTCACCCGGGTTTACATCATTAGGGAATTCTTTGTAGTTCATGTATACCTTTTCTGCTGTACCCAATATATCTTCGGCGGTAGTAAAGGTTATCAGGTCGCCGCGGCTTACCACAACATCTTCCTTCATTACACCTACGCGCAGTTTAGGGCCCTGCAGGTCGGCAAGTATAGATGTATTGTAACCAAACTCGTCATTAAGGCTTCTTATTATCTCAATACGCTCCTTAACATCGGTGTAGTCTGCATGCGAAAAGTTAATACGAAATACATTAACGCCTGCGTCTATCATGTCTCTTATTACTTCTCTTGTGCTGCAGGCGGGTCCCAGCGTGGCTACAATTTTAGTTTTCTTTCTTGTTGGCATTCTATTAAAAAATTAAATTGTTCTTCGATTTAAGTTTATTATGATCTATAGTGTAGGCGGTAGTTATGTGTTTTATGCTCAATAATTTGTCGATCAGCTCTTCTAACGCAAAATCATCAGGCATATTTTCAATTTTCAGTACATAATCCACTTTTTTAAGTTCCGGTAACAGGAACACATTGGTAGCAACGCTGTATCCGTCTCCGTCAAAAAGGGTGGCAGCATCGTTATTTTGTGAAATTACCTGGTTTTTATTCTGTATAAGGCTCCAAAAAATTTCGTCGGTTGTATCTTCATAAACAAAGCGCGAAAACCAGGTTTCGCCTGCCTGTACTTTTATTCCGATACTTTCATCACTTTTTTCGAGCAGGATTTGCAGCTCACGGTTAAGGAAATAGGCAAGGCGGTAATCTTCGAGAGATGAATGAAGGGCGATCAGTTCAAAATCAACTGATACAAAATCATCGATCACGAGTTTATGAATAGCCATTTACGTCCAAATAAGTCGTAAATATACGAGTAATAGCTGAGAAAAAACAGCTTCAAAATTAACTTTACGATAAATTAATTAACGCAAACGTTTTAGTTAATGAGAAGTTGATTTATTTTTTGTTAATTTTTTCCTGAAAAGCAAAATATGCTCTTTGTGATGCTTTTTCCTCTGCTTTCTTTTTTGATGTTGCCCTGGCCTTGGCTACCACTTTGCCATCAATAGTAAGTTTTACGGCAAAATATTTCTGCCCTTCGTTACCGTTGTCTTCGTAAACTTCGTAGTTGAATGGCTTTTTAGCTTTTTGGCACCATTCAATTACCAGGCTCTTGTAGCTTATTACTTTTCCTTCCAGTTTAGGGATATCTACATATGGCTGTATTACTTTTTTCCTGATGAATTTTTCGCAGTAGTTAAAACCGCGGTCAAGATAAATTGCCCCGATAAGCGCCTCAAAAAGGTTGCCGTGAATGTTTTCGCCGAAATGCTGTGCCGATACCTTGCTCTCTACCCATTTTATAAGGTTCAGGTCGCGTCCCAGTTCGTTAAGGTGCTCCCTGCTTACAATTTTAGAACGCATTTTGGTAAGGTATCCTTCATCTCCGGTAGGTACCTGGTTAAAAAGATGCGCTGCAATTACCGAACCCAGCATGGCATCACCTAAAAATTCGAGCCTTTCGTAATTTAGCGGATTGCCTTTGTCATCGGTCTTATTGCTTGAGCGGTGGGTAAATGCCCGGCGGTAGTGTGCCAGTTCCATAGGGTTGAAACCAAGCATTTTTTGCATTTCAGTAAAAAAAATCCCGTCTTCTGGAGAACGGGATTTTGTAAATATTTTTTTTATGATACCCATAACAAGGTATTATAGTTCAAGTTTTTTTACAAGTACGCATGCATTGTGGCCACCAAACCCAAATGTGTTGCTCATAACCACTTTCATTTCCCTTTTCTGGGCTTTGTTGAACGTGAAATTAAGCTTAGGGTCTATATTCTCATCATCCGTAAAATGGTTGATGGTAGGTGGTACAATACCATGTTTTATAGAAAGTATTGAAGCAATAGTTTCAATAGCGCCTGCAGCTCCCAGTAAATGTCCTGTCATCGACTTGGTTGAGTTAAGGTTCAGCGTGTAGGCATGTTCACCAAAAACTTCAATAATTGCCTTACTTTCAGCAATGTCCCCCAGAGGTGTAGATGTGCCGTGCATATTCACACCGTCAACATCTTCCGGCTTAAGGCCTGCATCCCTAAGGCAGTTAAGCATTACATTTTTAGCGCCAAGCCCTTCAGGATGTGGTGCTGTAATGTGGTGTGCATCGGCACTCATACCACCACCGCCTATTTCGCAGTAAATGGTAGCGCCCCTTGCAATAGCGTGCTCATACTCTTCAAGTATAAGGGCTCCCGCACCTTCGCCCAGTACAAAACCTTCGCGGTCTTTATCCATAGGGCGCGAAGCGGTTTTAGGATCGTCATTACGTGTAGAAAGCGCGTGCATAGCGTTAAATCCTCCCATACCGGCTATAGTTACAGCCGCCTCACTACCACCTGTTACCATAACATCGGCATGGCCAAGGCGTATATAATTAAAGGCATCTATAAGTGCGTTGGTAGATGAGGCACAGGCAGAAACCGTGGTAAAGTTTGGCCCTCTGAACCCGTATTTTATAGAGATATGCCCGCCGGCAATATCAGCAATCATTTTAGGGATAAAGAACGGGTTGAATTTAGGCGTGCCGTTTCCTGCGGCAAAGTTCATTACTTCTTCCTGGAACGTTTCAAGGCCTCCTATACCGGAACCCCATATTACACCCACCCTGTCTTTATCAAGCGTGTCAAAGTTAAAATTGGCATCTTTTACAGCTTCGTCTGTCGAGACCAGGGCGTACTGCGCGTAGCGGTCCATTTTCCTGGCTTCTTTTCGGTCTATAAAATCTTCAACGTTGAAATTTTTTACTTCGCAGGCAAATTTTGTTTTGAAATTAGTCGCATCAAAGTAGGTTATCGGGGCGGCACCGCTCACGCCGTTTATAAGCCCGTTCCAGTACTCCTGTACGTTATTGCCTATTGGGGTTAGTGCGCCAAGTCCGGTTACTACAACTCTTCTTAATTTCATAAATTTACTTTATGTTTCGGTTTATAGAAAAAAACCCATGCGTCTCTTGTTGTAATGTACTAAGAAAACCATGGGCATATATTTTAGTATGGTGATTTTATAAATCCTGAAAAGCCGATTTTTAATAAAAAGGCTGATACAAATGCCCTGACAGGCAAAAATAAATAATAACATCCATGCATTGCTATACATGGATGTTGTATTATTTATTATTTTTTTGCTTCTTCAATGTAAGAGATAGCCTGGCCAACAGTAGCAATGTTCTCTGCCTGGTCATCCGGGATTTGAATATCGAATTCTTTTTCAAATTCCATGATAAGCTCAACAGTGTCTAGTGAATCAGCTCCTAAATCGTTAGTGAAGCTTGCCTCTGTTACAACCTCGTTCTCGTCAACACCTAATTTGTCTACGATAATAGCTTTTACTCTTGATGCAATGTCTGACATAATCTTTAATTTTAGAATTTAAATTGAGGGCAAAAATAAAAAACTTTATTGGAAAACCGCATTTTCACCCAAAAATGTGTCCACTAAATTAAAAAATTAATTTTACAAAAATGCTAAAGCCCCGTTATTTTCCAGATTATTATTCTTTTTTTTGCAGTACCGGAAAATATCGGAAAAACATGAAAAATATAGTGATTTTTGCATCGGGCGGAGGCTCTAACGCCGAAAAGATCATGCAGTTTTTTGATAAAAGCGGCACTGTTAAGGTAGCGGCACTTTTTACCAATAATCCATCGGCCGGCGTTATTCAGAAAGCTGAAAAGCATGGTGTGCCCGTAAAAGTTTTTACCCGCGAAGAATTAAATTCAGGCGAAGTGCTGCAAACTGTAAAAGCCTATGAGCCTGAACTTGTTGTGCTGGCCGGCTTCCTGTGGAAATTTCCCTCGGACATCATCGCTGCTTTTCCTGATAAGGTTATAAACATTCATCCTGCCTTACTTCCAAAATATGGGGGTAAAGGCATGTATGGCATAAATGTGCACCGTGCGGTATTAGAAAATAAGGATGCTGAAAGCGGGATTACCATACACTATGTGAATGATAATTATGATGAAGGTAATATTGTTTTTCAAAAAGCTGTGGCAGTAGATTGCTGCACAACTGCCGAAGAAGTTGCCGTAAAAGTATTGGAATTGGAACATAAACATTTACCGGAAGTGATCCGGGATTTATTAAAGGACGATTTATAGATTATCTGACTTTATCGCCCTAATAATTAATAGAATAACCAACGATTAAATGGCTCATAACGTATACTTATATACTGATGGTGCGGCTAAGGGAAATCCCGGGCCAGGCGGCTATGGCGTTATACTGGAGCAGGCCGGTACAGGATACCGGAAGGAATTTTACGAAGGTTTCCGCCTTACTACCAATAACCGTATGGAGCTGCTTGCCGTTATTGTCGGGTTAGAGAAGCTAAAAAATCCTGGTACAAGTGTGCTTGTGGTATCCGACTCAAAATATGTTGTTGATTCGGTAGCAAAAGGCTGGGTTTTCGTTTGGGAAAAGAAAGGTTTTGCAGGGAAAAAAAATCCTGACCTGTGGATGCGTTTCCTTAAAATTTACAGAAAGCATAAAGTAGATTTTAAATGGATTAAAGGGCACAACAGCCATCCGCAAAACGAACGCTGCGACCAGCTTGCGGTAATGGCTTCAACAATGCCTGACCTGCATGTAGATGCTTTTTATGAGCAGCAGGGGGAAAGCCTTCTGTAATGTTACGGATTGTTTACAATTATCCTCTCGTTCGCCATATCAATAGTGATTTTATCGCCCAGCCAGTTAATACACATAATGCCCTGGTAAATTAATCCTTCGATAAACGTAGCTTTAAAGTTTTCCTTTTTAATAGAGTTATTGCCCTTTGCAGTCATTTTATTTACAGTGGTGGTAAAATAGTTATTGCCACTTTCCGGTTTAAATTCACTTTTACGGTACTGCTTTTGGGTAGTTTCAGGATCTATTCCTAAATCATTCATATAGCGTGAACTGAACCTGAATACATTAAATCCGGCACCACTGTCTAACGATACCTGCAGGTTAAGCTTGTCTCCCAGGGTTACATAAGTATATATGCCAAGCGTTTTACCGTGTTCGTCTGATATTTGGATAGGTATAGTTTTGCCTGTTTTGGCAAGGCCTTCAAGGCTTTTTTTAGTTTCTATTACCAGTTCCTTATTTTTATAATCAATGGTTATGACTTTGTCTTTAAATGGCAGTAATGATATAAGCCCGTCAATAGGGAAATCAATATCAATAACTGATGTGAGCTGATCATTTACGGTAAATCCGGCCATTTCAATGCTTTTGGTCAGCCAGAGATCGGCTTCAATAGCTTCACCTGTTGCACGATGGCCTGTGTAAAACTCATCGGTCTTTTGCAATGTGGCAACTTTGTCGGCAAATTTTTTAGTTACCATATTAAGCCCTGCACCGGTATCAAATATAAACATACCTTCCACACCATTTACTTTTGCTTTAACCAGGGTGTGCCCACCATCGGTAAGGGTGAAAGGAATTTTAATTTGTGCAAAAGCAGTAATACTCAGAAAAA